>JBKCIQ010000119.1:0-11274 GCA_046302135.1 Bacteroidota bacterium
TCCTCCTGTTCCAGAAATAATACTCCATGCACCTGTACCTACTGAAGGAGTGTTGGCTGATAAAGTTGCGGTTGTAATCCCGCACATTGAAGCGCCAGTTTGATCAGCACCTGCAGAGGCTACTGTTGGGTTTCGCTGGAAGGTTACAACTACATCATCCGTTGAAGCAGTACAAGGAGAATTAGAGATTGTCCATCTTAATGTGTAAGAATTTCCGGCTGTACCTGTAAAAGTTGAGGTTGGTGAACTTGGTGCTGTAACTGTTCCTCCTGTTCCAGAAATAATACTCCATGCACCTGTACCTACTGAAGGAGTGTTGGCTGATAAAGTTGCGGTTGTAATCCCGCACATTGAAGCGCCAGTTTGATCAGCACCTGCAGAGGCTACTGTTGGATTTTGTTGGAAGGTAATTGTTACATCATCGGTTGAAGCTGTACATGGAGAATTAGAGATTGTCCATCTCAATACATATGTTGTTCCTGCTGTTCCACTGAAAGTAGAAGTAGGAGACGAAGGAGTTGTAATTGTTCCTCCAGTTCCTGAGACAATGCTCCATGCACCTGTACCTACTGAAGGAGTGTTGGCTGATAAATTCGCAGTTGTAACACCACACATTGATGCGCCTGACTGATCAGGACCTGCGTTGGCTGCGGATGTTTGTGAATTATTCGAAAGAACAACCTCATCATTAGATTCTGTACAATTACCATTAGAAATTGTCCAGCGCAATGTTGCAGTCGAACCTGCAGGAACACCGGTTACAGCTGTTCCAGGTGAAGAAGGAGTTGTAATGGATGCTGTACCTGATACAACAGTCCACTGACCGGTTCCAACAGTTGGAGTATTTCCGGTCATGTTAAAAGTTCCGTTATTACAATTGAATTTATCTACACCGGCATTAGCTACAGTTGGTATTTGAAAATTAGTAAGTAACACTTGATCCGTAGATGCGGAACAATTGCCGTTTGTAATTGTCCAAGTCAAGGTAACACTCGATCCAGCAGTAACGCCTGTAACTGTAGAGTTAAACTGACTTGGCGTTGTAATTGTAGCGCTACCTGAAGTTACTGACCATACTCCTGAACCTGTTGTTGGGTTATTTCCAACAAGTGTAAAGGTCGAATTATTACAATTTGATTGATCTGCCCCAGCATTAGCTGTTGTAGGAGATGAATTAACAACCATCCCTCCACTCACTGTTGTTGTTGCACTTCCGCATGTGCCATTTACTACCGCGTAGTAATATGTGATGCCGGCTACTGTAGCATCCGGAGTGTAACTTGAACTTGTTGCTCCACTTATTACAACACCACCTGCTGTACTTGCACTTGCATTGCTGTACCACTGATACATTAAGCCTACTCCAGCTGCAGTTACACTGATCGCTGAGAAGTTTGAATTGATACATACTGTTTGACTTGCTGTACTCTGAGCTGTGATTGCAGTGGCCGGATTTACTACCATCGCCCCACTCACTGATGATGTTGCTGTGCCGCAAGTGCCATTTACTACCGCGTAGTAATAGGTTGTACCAGTCGTAGTAGCGTCTGGAGTGTATGCGTTACTTGTAGCGCCGCTAATTGCAGTACCGCCCGTAGTACTTGCACTAGAATTGCTGTACCACTGATAGCTTAAGCCTACTCCCGCTGCGGTTACGCTGATTGAACTAAATGATCCGTTAATACATACAGTTTGCGATGCGGTGCTTTGAGCCGCGATAGATGTGGTTGGATTAACAGTTACAATTAAGGCTGTTGTAGAGACAGCACTTGACCAATTCGGGGAACAATTTACCCGAGCTAATCTTCTGTACCATGTTGTCTGAGTAAGACCAGATGGAGGATCGTAAGTATCACTATTCGTATTAGAAATATCTGACCAGGATATATTGTCGATTGAATTTTGCCACTTATACTCTAAGGTTCCAGTGTGGCCGGAAGCAGGTGATGCACTTGAAAATGCTACTGGGTCGGCACCACTGCAAATTGTTTGATTACCGCTAATTGTTCCAGCAACATTTGGGTCTGAACATAATGAATTTAAAAAACGAAGAATCCTATTGTATTTTTTCCCGTTAAAACAATTAAATGTTCCTCCTACTACAATTTTATTATCAGATTGCAAACTTAAAGAGTTTATATATCCGGTAAAACCTGAACCTGAAGTATTAAATCCATTATCTAGAGTGCCGTCAGTATTAAGTCGGGCTACCGACGTTACAGGTATTCCATTAAAAGAAGTAAATCTACCTCCTGCAATAACCTTTCCATCTGCTTGAACCGCAATACTCTCAATTCTATTATCAAATCCATTTACTCCACCTGGATTAAAACCTGAATCAATACTGCCATTAGAATTTAATAGAGCGATTCTTCGCCTTGGTGTTGTAGTATTGTACGAGATAAAAGCTCCTCCAACCATAATTTTTCCGTTAGACAAATGAATAATAGTTTCAACACTCCCATCAAAAATCGCTGAAAATCCTCCATCAATTGATCCATTCGAGTTAAATCGCATGATATAGTTCGAACTTCCACCAATAATAATTTTTCCGTCTGGTTGCCAACAAATAGCATTAACCGCCCCATTTAGAGAAGTACCAGCATCAAAACTTTGATCTAATGAGCCATCAGAATTTAAGCGAGCTAAGTAATTTCTTGATGTTCCATTGAATGAAGTAAATTGCCCACCAACAATAATTTTACCATCTCCCTGTAAAGTTGTCGATTTAACAATAAAACTAAATCCAGAGCCCGGATTAAAACTTAAATCTATGGAGCCATTTGAATTTAATCGAGTTATATAAAATCTCGACGTACCGTTGAAAGAAGTAAACCAACCCCCGGCAATAATTTTACCATCTTGTTGCAGACTTATTGATTCAACAACAGAGTTAAATCCTGTACCTGGATTAAAACTTTGATCTAATGACCCATCAGAATTTAATCTAGCAATATTATTTCTTGAAACACCTTGATAACTCGTGAAAAGACCACCAACTAAGATTTTACCATCAGATTGAACTGCAGTAGTATAAACATTACCATCAAATCCTGAAAGCTGATCAGGGTAAAATCCTGTGTCTAAAGAACCATTTGAGTTAAGGCGAGCAATTCGATTTTTTACTGTCCCATTAAATTTAGTAAATTCTCCAACAACAATAACTTTACCGTCAGATTGTAGATTAACAGCAGAAACATTGCTATTAAAAGCTGTAACTGTACTGAATCCTGTGTCAATACTACCATCTGAATTTAATCGCGCCACATAATTGGTAGTGTATCCATTAAAAGAAAAAAACCACCCGCCAGCAATGATTTTTCCATCTGATTGAATTTTTACTGAATATACCGATGAAGAAAACCCAGAGCCTGGATCGAATCCAGTATCCAAGGATCCATTTGTATTTATTCGAACAATATTATTTCGTGCTGTCCCATTAAAAGTAGAGAAATTTCCACCTAGGATAATTTTACCGTCAGATTGAATTGCTGCTGTATAAACAGAGTTATTACTAACTCCAGTACCAACATTAAAGGAAACATCTAAAGACCCATCTGAGTTAAGCCGTGTAACATTGTTTCCAATTGAAGTTCCATTATATGTGGTGAAATATCCAGCTACAATAATTTTACCGTCCGATTGCAGGCACAAGGCTTCTACACCATAATCAAAACCAGTACCCGTACTAAAACTATTATCTATTGAACCATCTGAATTTAGTCGAACAATATCGGAATGTGAATTTCCATTATACATATTAAACCAACCACCAACAAGTATTTTTCCATCAGGCTGTAATATTACGGAGTAAATTGGATTGTCGAAACCACTTCCAGGGTCAAATCCAGTATCTAGAGACCCATCGGTGTTTAAACGAGCAATATAATTCCTTGAAACTCCGTTAAAAGAAAGAAAGGCTCCAACAACAAGTATTTTTCCATCAGGTTGCACACAAATTGACTTTACATCATTATCAAAGCCGCTACCTGGATTAAATCCTGTATCAGTTGAACCATCACTATTTAAACGCCCTATACGTTTAAAATTACATGTTGTAAAACTACCACCAATAATTATTTTTCCGTCTGGTTGTAAGGCAGTAACAATTATTTTATCATTAAAATTTGAATACGGTGAATTATCCACCATATTGAAGGTAGTATCTAATTCGCCTGATTGAGATGATAACCTAAAAAAATTGAGCAGAAGTAATAATAAAATAATTTTTTTCACAAAAATCGTTTAGCGTTCAAAGTTAAATAAAATAAATTATCTGAAAAAACACAAAAATGTATGCTATATTTTTTTTAATCTCTATGCGTTTCTAACTTATACAAATCTAAAAATAAAAACATATTGTAAAAAAGTAAAAACTCTTGTTTTTTTTTGGACTTTAACTCTTCAAATATTAGGTTATCGTAAATAGCTTTTTGGAATTATTCGAGATAAAATTAAATGTAATGGAGGTATCAGTAGCTATGGAAAGACTTTGGCCAACGCTATTTAAGGCAAGGTAAAGTAAACTTTATTTGGTTTTTATTTAAAAATTTAATTAGATTTCCTTTAAATATTTTTATAAAAAAGTTAATATCCGTTATAAATGATTTCGAGAAAATATTAGTATTGCCTACTTTTACCACAATTGTCTTCTTATTACCACAATTGACCAGTTTTGCTACAAATGAAACTTTACCGAACTTGGTGTGTTTTATTGAAGGAGCATTGTTTTGAATTTTCCCTTCTAAAGCACTCTTAGAACATAGATTAATTTCTAATTTATTTATTCGGAATAAAAAATTAAACTAAATCATTGGTGTGGATGGCATTAAAAAATACGTTCCAACAACATCCTTCCGTATTCACTCAATTAAAATCATACATTTTGTATAACACATTTTGTATAACACATTTTGTATTATTTAATAAAGCATTATCTTTGAAGTATGGAAACAACCAACAACCCGTTTTTGCTTACCGGTTATAAAAACCCCTCCTACTTTTGTGACAGAAAAGAAGAAAGTAAACAACTGAGTCAACTTATGCTCAATGGCACAAACATCACCTTGTTTGCCATCCGAAGACTAGGAAAAACCGGGCTCATTCACCATGTATTTTATCCTTTTCAAAACAGCAAAACAACAACGTGTATTTACCTGGATATTTTAGCCACTCGAAACCTATCAGATTTCACGAATCAAATTGCAACTGCTGTTTATAACCGTTTTCCTCCCCAAAAGAACATTGGAAAAAAAATAATAGAACTTTTACAACGGTTCAGGCCGGTAATCAGTTTTGATGAGTTAAGCGGATCCCCATCACTTAGCTTAACGGTAGATACAAAAAGTCAAAAAGAAAATACCATAGGGCAAATACTTCAATTTCTCGACAAACAAAATTTAAAAATAGTGTTTGCCATAGATGAATTCCAGCAAATTTTGGAATATCCTGAAAAGAATACAGAAGCTATTTTGCGAACTCATATCCAAAGTTTAAAAAACACTTCGTTTATATTTTGTGGAAGTAACCAGAAAATGATGCACGAAATATTCAATTCTGCAAAACGTCCGTTTTTTGCAAGTTGTACTCAATTAAAATTGGATGCCATAAAAGAATCAGAATACAAAAAATTTATAACCCGAAAATTCAAAGAGCACAAACGCCAAATTGATGAGGAGTGCCTTGATTTTATTTGTAGATGGACAAAGCTCCACACCTTTTACACACAATTTTTTTGTTCCTTATTGTTCAGCTCTAAGAAGGCAAAATATACAATTGAAGATGCTTACCAGACAGCGATTTCAATTTTAAAATTGAATGAAAACACATTTTTCCAATATAAAAACCTTTTAACTTCTGCCCAATGGAATTTATTATCTGCTATTGCGAAGGAGGAAAACGTTTTTCAGCCTCAATCCAAGATGTTCATCAGCAAATATCAATTGGGAACTCCCTCTTTGGTTAAACGGGGAATTGATGCCTTGCTAGCAAAAGAAATTATTTTTTATAATACATCTGTTAACAGTCCCTATTACGAAGTGTATGATAAATTCCTGATGCGATGGCTACAGCAAAAATTTTAGTTTTTAAAGTAGCCGTTTTATCTTAGATTATAAACCTTATAGTGTTATTCGTGGGTCCCTAAGACAATGGCCTAACCTTGGGTGTGATTATTTGTTTACTAGGATAAAAACTGAAATCCTAGCTATAGTTTGTAAATTTTTCCCAAATAAACTATCCGATATTATTCCAACGAATCAATTTTCTTTAAATCACTAAAAATTTAGTCCAAGGGATTCCTTTTGCAGTAAATGCATTTTTATAAACGGCCTTGTTGTGTTGCTCAAAACGCAATAAAAAATTATCGGTTGTGCCGATGTAAAAGCGATTTAACTTTACTGAATGTAAGATGTAAACGCAATACATAAAGCCGCAACAATAAAAAAGCCTCACATTTCTGAAAGGCTTTTTTGTTGGCTCCCCGAGCTGCCCCGATAGTTATCGGGGCGAATCAGCGGCCTTAAATATTGTAAAGTTTTACTACTTTGTTTTTGATTTCAGGATATTTAACCAGGTTTTGAATGTATTGTTTTGATTTCATTCGTTTAATATGGCTTTCAACAGAAAATGCTTGTTTAGAATTTAGATTTTCAATCACTAAAAATTTAGTCCAAGGGATTCCTTTTGCAGTAAATGCATTTTTATGAACGGCATTGTTGTGTTGCTCAAAACGCAATATAAAGTTATCGGTTGTACCGATGTAAAAGCGATTTAACTTTACTGAATGTATGATGTAAACGCAATACATAAAGCCACAACAAAAAAAAGCCTCACATTTCTGAAAGGCTTTTTTGTTGGCTCCCCGAGCTGGGCTCGAACCAGCGACCCCATGATTAACAGTCATGTGCTCTAACCAGCTGAGCTATCAGGGAATTTTATTCTGGTTGAAAAATCTAAAGAACTTTTAATAACCTTTAAAAAAGGGAGTGCAATATTACAGCAAAAGTCTCAATTAAACAATATATTTGCAAAAATTTTCAATCTCAAAATCAAATTATTATGAGTCTTCTTGTGGTGGGTACGGTTGCGTTTGATGCCATTGAAACCCCTTTCGGCAAAACAGATAAAATTGTTGGAGGTGCTGCTTCCTACATTTCTTTGGCAGCGTCCTATTTTACCAGATCGATTGGCCTGGTATCAGTTGTGGGTGACGATTTTCCGGATTCTTTTAAAAATCTGCTTTCATCTAAAGACATTAATTTACTCGGACTTCAGGTGAAGCAAGGTCAAAAATCTTTCTTCTGGAGCGGTAAGTACCATACCGACCTCAACCAAAGAGATACCTTGGATACGCAATTAAACGTGCTTGCAGACTTTGATCCAGTTGTTCCATTGGAATTTAAAAATGCGAGTTTTTTGATGTTGGGAAATCTGATGCCATCTCTTCAGCGTAAGGTGATAAATCAGATGAATGAAAGACCCAAACTGATTGTTATGGACACAATGAATTTCTGGATGGAAATTGCCATGGACGATCTACTTGAAACCTTAAAAATGGTGGATGTTCTTACCATAAATGATTCTGAAGCGAGGCAATTGGCTAATGAATATTCTTTGGTAAAAGCGGCACAGAAAATTTTGACAATGGGTCCAAAAGTTTTGGTGATCAAAAAGGGTGAGCATGGTGCTTTACTTTTCAATAAAGAGCAAGTGTTTTTTGCTCCGGCTTTACCACTTGAAGAAGTTTTCGATCCTACCGGTGCCGGAGATACTTTTGCGGGTGGATTCATTGGATATTTAGCTAAAACTCGTGATATTTCTTTCGATAACATGAAGCGCGCCATTATCTATGGTTCGGCAATGGCCAGTTTCTGCGTAGAAAAATTTGGAACAGAAAAAATAGAGAACCTATCTGATGAAGAAGTAAACAACAGAATTCAGCAGTTTGTGGATTTAGTTCAGTTTGATATTGAACTTGCTTCTTAAACTGATTTTTTCATCAGGTTTCTGGCTATTCCTACCACCCAATTTCTTGGAACAAATCTGTTGAGGTTTGCCAGCAGGTAGTTTACTGTTCCATGAATCGCAACAGCATTGCCTTTCATCATTTCTTTGTAACCATACTCCGCAACACTTAATGAGCTGGGAAGTTTTTTCCCTTTAATAAATTTGCTGTCATTCATGTTAGACACTTCCATGAATTTAGATTCAGTAGGTCCCGGGCACAGAGCAGTAACGGTAACGCCGCTGCCATACAATTCTCCACTTAAAGCTTCAGAAAAACTCAACACATAAGCTTTGGTTGCAAAATATACCGCCATGTAAGGTCCGGGTTGAAAGGCCGCAACGGATGCTACATTAAGAACCCTACCGTTTTTTCGTGCCAGCATTTGAGGAAGAAATAATTTAGTGAGATGGGTAAGCGTAGAGATGTTTAACTGAATCATACTGTTAAGTTTGTTCCAATCCGCTCCTGAAAAATCACCAAAGTCACCGAATCCTGCGTTATTAATAAGAAAATCAATCTGAGTTTGTCTCTGTTCAATTGCATTAAATACTTCAAGGCTTGCGTTGGGCTCAGACAAATCTTTAACCAAGTAATTTACTTGTACTTTATAGGTTTTCTCAATTTCTGTTTGAAGCTCCCTAAGCTTGTCCTCACTTCGGGCGATCAATATTAAATTATGACCTTCCCTCGCCATTACGCGCGCTATTTCCAATCCTATTCCTGTTGAGGCACCCGTTATTAATGCTGTTTTCATTGAGCTAAATTAGACCGATTACTTCGGCTCTTTGCAACCGCTCATACCAATTTTAGGTTTTTATAAAACTGAGTTGAGTCATTTTTTCAAATAAGCAATATGCAGTATAACTTTTTGGCATTGGATTTTAATGCTTTTATTAAAACGATTTTATGAAATTGAATTTAATCACTAAAACGAAATTAATTTGTACGCTATTGATTTTGACAGCAAATTCTTTGAGTGCTCAATGGCAAACTTTTGGTCCTTATGGCGGAACCTTTTATGATTTGCAGGAGCACAATGGTTATTTATTTACAGGAACAAACACTGGAACATATCGATTGAATAGTAATGATTCAGTTTGGAATGCGGCAAATGGTGCTATAGAAAGAAAAAAAGTAAATCTTCTAGCATCTCATAACAATATTTTGTTTGCAGGGCTCAGTGGTTATGGAGTTTTCTCTTCAATAAATAATGGTATAACCTGGAGTCCTTCAATGAGTGGATTATCCACTAATTATCTGATGTCTATATTTTCTTCTACCAATGGAATATTCCTAGGAACTGCAGACGGAGTTTTTTATTCAACAAATAATGGATTACAATGGACATTGGCCAACGGTGGTATACCATCAACTTATTACATCTATTGTATGGAACAAATGGGCGATACAATATTTGGCGGTTCTTACGGATTAGGCCTTTATTTTACCAAAGACAATGGAAACAACTGGAATTTAGTTGGTGGTGGTTTTCCTGCAAATACTTTTGTTTACGCACTACATAAAATTGGAAATATTTTAATTGCCGGAACAAGTGCAGGAGTTTATAAATCTATTGACCGTGGTTTAAATTGGTTTTCTTCTAATAACGGTTTTCCTGCACAAATGTGGGCGAAATGTTTTGCAAGTAAGCCCGGTTATTTATTTGCCGGATCCTATTCAGAGGGAATATTTGTATCAGCCGATTCAGGTGCAACCTGGAGTAATGCAAATAATGGAATACCTGATCTCCCAATACAAAGCGGATTACCGCATAATTTTCCGTCTGTTGATGCAATTAGTGTTTTTAATAATAAAATTTTCGCTTCTACCAATTTTGGAATGTACGTAAGTAGTGATAACGGAAATTCCTGGGTAGAAAACAACAATGAAATATTATCAACCAATATTACTGCCTTGGCATCAAACTCATCATGTGTTGTTGCAGGAGAAATTTATACCGGAATTTATAGGAATCAATTAGCCTCGAATCATTGGGAAAGAACAAACAATGGATTAACTTCTGTTACAATTTTAGATTTAACCAATATGGGAGAGGTGCTGTTTTCTGCGGTACAGAACCAAAGAGTTTTTGTAAGTACGGATAACGGGAGTAACTGGACATGGGCAGGCACGGGACTCACCACAGACGCCTACTTTTTAATTGCAGACAGTACGAGAGCTCTTGCAATCACAACCGGTGGACAATTTATTTCAGGTGGATTATTTCAAACACTCGACACCGGAAATACATGGGTGCAAATTCCTACAGGTTTTAGCGGAAAAGTTTGTGCAGAGATCAGTTCAAGCGGAATTTATGTGGGTTGTTATCAGGGGAAAGTTTATTTCACTGATGATTTAAATTTAAACTGGCAAGATTTAAGTTATAATCTTCCTTCTGAAAAAGTGAATAAAGTCGTTGCGGTCGGTAGTAACCTTTTCGCGGCAACAGAGGGTTCAGGAGTTTATAGACTCAACCTAAATAGCAACCTCTGGACATATTTAAATAATGGAATATCCAACGACACCATTAAAGATTTAATTTTTAAAAACAATACTTTGTATGCCGCTACATGGGGTGGGGGAGTGTTTTTCTCGAATGACTCTGGCAATACGTGGAACGTTATGAATAACGGACTGAACAATCAATACGTTAAAAAACTGGTTTATTCATCTGGTGAGTTGTTTGCCGGAACAGATGCCGGGGTTTATCAGTACGATTTGACACTTTTTACAAAGAATGAAAAACAGAAGCAGAAATCAATGATAATTTATCCGAACCCATCAAATCAAAGATTTCAAATAAGATTGAATGAGAAATATCTTCCTTTATATGAAAATGCCACAATAGATATTTTAAGTTCAGCTGGAAATATAGTCGCGCGCGATGAAATTATTTTGCAAAACGAAATGTATTATTATCCAAATGTACACCTGAGTTCAGGAAATTATTTGGTTAAAATTCAGATTAAGGAAAAAGTTTTTTCGGGAAAGTTGGTTGTAGAATGAAAAAAGTACGAATATTGGTTTCATAATTTTATTAATTGCTAACGTGAAAGAAATGTAACATTTGGCATATATAAATTTGGCTGAATTCAACAAATAAGTGCAATTTTTTGAACAAAAGTAAAAAAGTTTTTAATGACTTTTTTCCTTTTGACCAAGTAGTGCAATCTTTAGATTGTCTATGTCAAAAAATTACAAACAACTCAGTTTAGAGCAAAGGTATCAAATCGAAGCATTACTTAAAGCCGGTATGAGCCAAAAAT
>JBKCIQ010000120.1:0-40399 GCA_046302135.1 Bacteroidota bacterium
GTAATAATACTTCTAAAATATACATAAATGGAAAATTAGCTAATGTTCAACCACTTGAATCCCCAATTCTAAGTAGTCCCCTTCCACTCACTTTTGGTGCAATATTTCAAGTCGGAGAGAGTACACCGGTGCAAAACTCAAGATATAACGGAATAATGGATGATATTTCCATTTGGAACAGAGTGCTATCTGATGATGAAATATTATTATTTTACAAGGGAGATAATGATTAATTTTCTAGCTTTGTAATGAATGAAAAAATCACTTTTCATTTTCATCTTTTTAATTCTTAAGCTTACTTCCGCTCAAAATTCAATTGCTTATTGTCAAAAATATCCAAACCATTTCTATAAAGCATGCGAATGGATGTCAGAAAATCGTGAATTAGCTGACTCAATAATTAAGGGTTTTGGACTTGAAACAAGCGCTGTCTTAGCGATTGGTCTTCCTGAATGTGGAAGATTTTCTAGTTTTTCTGATTGCGTAGAAAGCACATCCAATTATTATTTGTATTCCTTACTAGGCAGCGAATATGGTAATTTTTCTACCGGAATATTTCAAATGAAGCCCTCATTCATCGAAAATCTTGAAAAAGAAATACTAAGGAACGACAACCTTAAACAATTTAGGTTTTGTTGTGATTATTTAAATAGTTCTGATTTAAAAAATATCAGAAGGCAGCGATTGTCCAAAATACAAACATCAAAATGGCAATTAATTTATTTATGTGCTCTTTTCACACATCTTGATTGGAAATACAAAAATAAAACATGGATTAGCAAAACAGATAAAATAAAATTTATTGCATCAGCGTACAACAGAGGTTTCAATTCAGAGGATAAGGAAATAGAAAAATGGATTAACATACCATATTTTCCAAATGGGAAAATTGACAATTACAATAATTACCCATATGGAAATGTTGCAGTTGAATTTTATAATTATCTAAAATCACAAAATCTCTAACTTATGAAAAAAATAACTTATTTAAATCTCGTGTTGCTTTTGTATTCTGTTCATTCATTTGGCCAGCGTCCTATCAATACAACAAGATCAAACATTAAAAATCTTACAAATGCTCCTGTTACAGTTGCTGGATCGTCAACTAAAAAAACAATTTACAATCTTAAACCTGATGAGAAACTATACACCGATGAATCATTTATTAACCTAACTAGTAACGGAGAACAAATTGAATTTTCAACCTTTATAGGTGATAAATACTTTCTTCATACTAACAATAAAGATTTCGGTCCATTTTCTATACCACCAAAAAGGATTGCAAGCATGAAGTACATCTGCACTAACTTTAGCGAAGATGGTCAGTCAAGTAACGTATATTATTTGGATTTAATAACAGGAAAAAAAACAGGTCCATTTCAAAGCATAGAAAACTGGTGTTACATAAATTCCGGTCCAAACACACAAGGATATTATTATCAAAAAAACAACCAATTTTATGTAACTGTGATTGGTCAGGCAAAGGATTTAGGCCCTTATGAAAGTGTAAGTTTGATTAAACTAGCTAAATCTGAAACAGAATTCATTTACAAAAAGAATAGTGAGTATTTTATATACAGCAATGGTAAAAACATTGGCCCTTATAAGGAAATGCAGATATATTACGACGAAAAATCAATTAATCCGATTTATACTTACCAAGATAAGAACAAAAAATATTATGTTACAATGAACAAAAAAACATTTGGACCTTTTGAAAGTCAGCCCCAATTTTGTTACTCAAAACAAACCAACAATCCTAAATTTTTTCTTTATGAAAAAAATGGTATTTACGCAGGATATTTCCTGCTTAAGGACGGAACAAAAATTCCAGGTAACGATCCGAATGATCAAACCTCTATGATTTTCAGTTTAGGAGAAGGAAAATGGTTGAAACTTGAAAAAACAGAGTTGATAAAAGCAAAAAGCGAAGGAAAAAATATTTATTGCTCGTCATTTGCACCATGGTATATTTCAAATAGTTCAGGTTATCAATTTGGTCCAGCTAACGTTGGCGACCAGTACAGTAGTTTTTGTTTTACTGATGATGATATAATTTTTGTTGCTGCAAATCCACCTAGAACTGATTGCGATATTATCAAAAACAAATCAATAAATAACAACTCAAAATCCTCGTATTATTTTATTGATAAGAATGGTACTGAAGGCCCAATAGATGAAGCATATGGTAAAATAAATCAATCTGACAGAGGAAAAACTAAAACTGCTTTTATTATAAATGACCGACTTTATATCAATAAAAAATTTGCAGGGTTATCAAATATTCAGAGTTTCAAATTTACGAATCCTGAAAAAAATGACAATTGGTATGCTGTAGCCAAAAATTTAAAAGGCGATTCATTAGATCTTTACATCAATGGGGATAAAGTTCAATCAATACCAAGCTATAACACCTACTTCGGCAACATTTTTATAAATAGTAATAGTGATTTCAGTTATAGTTACACAATTGATCAGTCAAGTTTTTTTAAGAGTTCATTCACCAAACTACTTGGCCCGTTTCAATCTGTTAATATATATAATGAGCCCCCAAAATTTTTAGAGACAAAAAAAATATTAGGATTCATTGCTAATTATACAAACATAATTATCGATGGTGTGGATAAAGGAGAAGGAACAGCTTTGGTTTGCAATCAAAAATCTGGCGTATTCAATTGGTTGGGTACTGACGGTAAAACTGTAAACCTATATACCTATAAACCATAAAAGGCTAGGCATATAATTTTTTAACCAGTTTGCCAGTTGTTAAGCCTTGCACAATTATTGAAAAAACAACAATAATATACGTTGTTGATAGAATTACCTCCCTGTAGGGACCTTCTGCCAAACCAAGTGCAAGACCTACAGAAATTCCACCTCTTAATCCTCCCCATGTTAATATTACAGCCGTCTTACTGTTATACAGCACCTTATTTCTGAAAAATAAGATGGGAATCATTAGAGAAGCATAACGACATATTAATAAAATTACAATTGCTATCGATCCTATAAGGATATAATTTGTCAAAAAAGGTAATAACACCATTTGAAGACCAATCAGCATAAATAGCATAGCATTTAAAAACTCATCAATCAATTCCCAAAATTTGTCGTGGTACTCTCTACTCGTATCGCTCATAACCTTGTTCCTTACTTTATTACCGAGATAAAGTCCTACCACCACAGCGGCAAGCGGACCGGAAACATGAAGAAATATTGCGGCCTCATCACATAACATAACCAATGCTATACTAATCAATACTTCTGTTTGGTAATGATTAATGTGCTTTATAATATAATATGCAATCAACCCAACCAGAAGTCCCAATATCAGCCCACCAAAAACTTCTCTTCCAAAAAGAACAAGTATGTCTGTAAAATTGAGATTTACCAAACCCTTTTCAACTATTTTATAAATAGTAACAAAAAACACAACACCCATTCCATCATTGAATAGACTTTCACCGCTTACAACAATTTCCAACTCTTTTGGCATATTTGAGCCACGAAGTATTCCTAATACCGCTATTGGGTCTGTGGGTGAAATCAATGCTCCGAATAGAAGACAATAAATTAAATCAATTTCGTAACCAAATAACCTAAAAACATAGTAGATAGCTCCGCCAAATAAAAAAACAGAAAGTGCTACACCCAATGTAGAAAACGAAATTACTGCTGTTGCTTGTTTTCTCATTTCCCGCAGGCTTACATGTAAAGAACCTGCAAACAATAAGAAACTCAACATTATCTGAAAAAGTGTATCAGTAAAATTTATTTTTTTAACTACCAATAAAATATTATCATGAAAAGATGAATTAAAATGCCCGACAAGGATTATTAATACAGAAGTTGAAAGTGAAAGAATCATCATTGCAATTGCCGCAGGCATTTTCAACCACCGCACATTGATAAATGAAAAAATTGCACACAGTGTTACAACAATAGTAATTAGTAAGTAAGTATCCATCAAAGAGATAGCAATTTTATTTTTGTATATTAATCATTATGCCCTTTTATCATATTATTATCGTTCTTCATCTTTTTATATTCTTCTTCCTCTCGTTGTAATACAAGCCGTAAAGAATCGGAAACTTGTTTATCACCGATCTTATTTAAATCAGGCTTTCCTGCATTAACCCAGGCAGTATACCATAAATTTCCAACCATTATTATACTGGCACGCATTCTCCTTTCAACTTGTCCCTTAATCATTTTATCATAAGCCTCAGTATACTCTTGAGAATAAACCTTAATCAAAGTATTCCCTCGATTTTCAAATCCATATTTTTTATCAGTGGGGAATTCAGAGTTTAACATCATTTCAAATTTTAAAACACTATCAACCGCATTGTTACTTTCTTTCACAACCTTCCACGCCGTCTTTATTGGAGAATCGATATACTTCGCACGACCCACAAAATAATCATACTCCTCTGCTTTTAGTTCAGGTATTCTGCTTTCCCAGAACCCGTGAATACCTTTTTGATTTGTTAATTGCCCATTATAATTTTCCGTAGTGTGCAACGGTACGTGAGCATCAGCAATATAGTGTCCCAAGTCAGCACTCAAATGTAAAATCCTATCTATATCTTCACGTTTAAAAGCATCCTGTAATCTTCTTACCATTATATCGATGTGCCAAGGCACAATTCCATAAGCCATAAGAGTATCCTCTGTAAATTTCTCAACTGCTTTACTCCAGTAAATTGGAACAATTTTAAATGCATCTGGACCATAATGATCTATATCTATGTAATGACGTGGCGCTTCTTCCTTGACAGCGTAACGTCTTTTATCCGGATCAACAGCATGTTCAGTAATATAATCAATATGCTTTTTATAAAATCCTACCATTTCCGGAGGAAGTGTAAATACCGCCATTCGGTTAATTCGTTGATGTCCATAAAATCCCCATTTATATTTTCTACTTGAAGAAAATGAAAAAAGAAAAATTAGAGCAATGAAAAAAGAAAATTTGAAAATAGAAGTACGCATATTTAATTCTCACTAAATTACATAAAATGCAAATCAAAATCTATATTTTAACCCTCAAAAGAAATACTGAAAAATACTATGCGGGAATTCAATTTATTTATTGGAGTAGCGAATTTAGACCCGTCATGAATTAAAATATCTTTTACACCTGACATTATTTTCATCTCCAAAGCAAGCTTAAAATATTTAAGATAAAAATCAACTCCGCCTCCACCCTCAAGGTAAAAGTCATTCCTGTTTAACCTTACCAATTGCGAGGCAGGATCCACTTTTTTATCACTCTGCAAGTCAAATGTGTAGCTACCCCCTCCTATTACATACGCGCCAAAATTATTTAATCGTTTGCTCTGAAGTTTCATAAGCAGTGGAAACATTATGAATACTGATTCAGTTTTTCTTGTTCTTGAAAACAAGGTATCTCTTTCCTTGTATGTATAAATAAGTTGCCGGGAACCAAATGATAGAGTAGGCAGACATCTTATCCTTACATATTCATGCAGTCTTGCATCGCAAACTATTCCAAGATTAAAACCGCCTTCAGGTTTAGAATATATAGTTTTTAATGGGCACAATACAATTGAATCAAAACCACCGGGGTAATAATAGTTTTTTCCACCATTCCAATAATAAACCGTGTCTACAGGATAATCTGATGTTTTAACATTGTGAATTCTAAAATCAGTTTGATTTATGCCTACATGAAAACCGAAATGAATTTTTTGCTTATAGAACTTAGGAAGGTTTCCCTCATGCTCTCCACCTGGGCCACCAAATTGCGAAAAAAGAAATATAGAATGAAGAACAAAAATGACGAGAAAGTAAACTTTCTTAAATCGCATAATTTCAGATAGTTTTAACTGAATAATAAACGAATAAAGAAGCAAAATATTTCATCACAATACCTTATTTCCTTTTCTTGCGAAATTTATCTCTAAATCCGCCGCCATCTCTTGAATCACGTGAACCAGAAGAGCCACGATGTCCACCCTTTTCAAATTTAGAATTAGAATATCCCCCACCTGACTTATTATTTCTGTTGTTGAATCTTGCTCTTCCCTCTGATTTGAACCCTCCTCCACTGTTTCCTCTTCCGGCAGATTCCTCAAGATTTAATCTTCGTCCGTTGAATTCTATTTCAGCTTGATTCAATGCAAGAAAATTATCTTTAAACTTTGTTTCTGTTTCAAAAAATGAAAAACTATCCTTGATATCTATATTAAATATCATCCTTGGATGGATTCTTGTTAGGTCAGTTAAATAATCCTTCAGCATCAACTTATTTAACCCGTCGTAATTTCCCAGATTTAGGAAAAATCTTACTGTACGACCGTTACCCTTATTTCCTGATGATTCATTTCCATCATTTAAATCGGGTGCATTCTGATAATAATTATAAAATCTATTGAATTCTTCAGAAACAAATCTCTTAATTAATTCTTCTTTAGATAATTCGTTAAGCTCTTCATAAACTTTAGGTAAATATTTTTCAATTTCCTCATCCATGACTTCAACATGATGAAGTTTGTGAACCAAATGAAATAATTGTTTTTCACATACCTCAACCCCTGATGGAACCTGAGATTTTTTAAACGATTTTCCAATTTTTCTCTCAAGATCTTTAATCCTTCCTACGTCTCTTTTTGAAACAATAGCAATACTTATACCTGAACGACCTGCACGCGCTGTTCGTCCGCTTCTATGCGTATAACTTTCATCGTCATCAGGTAAATTATAATTTATTACATGAGATATATTATCTACATCAATTCCACGTGCAGCAACATCTGTAGCTACCAACATTTGTAAAGTTTTATTCCTGAATCTTTTCATCACAAAATCTCTCTGCGCCTGACTCAAATCTCCATGTAATGCATCAGCACTATAACCATCTTTAATCAATGCATCTGCCACTTCCTGAGTTTCAATTTTTGTTCTGCAAAAAATCAAACCATAAATTTCAGGATAAAAATCGGCTACTCGCTTTAATGCAAGATATCGATCTCTGCTGTGCACCATGTAAAAGACATGCTCAATGTTATCGGCACCTTGATTCTTCTTACCAACAGAGATTTCAATTGGCTCACTCATGTATTTTCTTGAAATACGTGATACTTCAGGAGCCATAGTAGCTGAAAAAAGCCAAACATTTTTTGTTGATGGGGTCTGGGCTAAAATCATGTCTAAATCTTCCTTAAAACCCATATTCAGCATTTCATCAGCTTCATCCAATATCACATAATCCACCTCACCTAGCTGAATAGCCTTACGATCTATTAGATCAACTAATCTT
The DNA here is from genome assembly GCA_046302135.1 of Bacteroidota bacterium. GTDB lineage: Bacteria > Bacteroidota > Bacteroidia > B-17B0 > Aurantibacillaceae > AM-1111. The sequence continues at coordinate 7,286 of JBKCIQ010000120.1, forward strand.
CCAGGAGTAGCCACGACAATTTGAACTCCTTTTTTTAAATCATTAATCTGATTGGTTATTGCAGCACCGCCATAGACAGGCAATATCCTGAGCCCAAGGATATATTTAGAAAAATTCTTAAGGTCATTACAAATCTGAACACAAAGTTCACGAGTAGGTGCAAGAATTAGTGCCTGTGTTCTTTTAGTGTTTTCATTAATTTTTCCAAGAAGCGGTAAGCCAAAAGCTGCAGTTTTTCCTGTACCCGTTTGAGCAAGGGCTACAACATCTTTATTTCCTGTAAGCAATGCGGGAATAGTTTTTTCTTGTATGGGTGTAGGATTTTCAAATCCAAGATCAGCAACCGCTTTCAGCAAATCCTGTGACAACCCGAGGTCTTTAAAATTCATTTATTGATTTATTGAGCACAAAGATACAAATAAAAGCGGGGGCATTAATAATATGAAATCATCAAACTAAAATATCAATGAAAGAAAAAAAAATTATGAATAACAGAAATGAACGTAAAAAGGTAATATGTTCATTTTTATTTATTTTTTGAACATATTAATAGATTATGTCCAATATTTGTTAGTATATTTGCAAAATGTCCAATTTTAATAAAAATATGAACACATTAAAAACAATTCGCTACGACAGAAATATACCATACAACAACCTACCCGATTTACCACCAAATGATTCAATAATAGATAAAGAAATTCTATTGAAATGGGGCCTCGCTTCGAGAGCACTGGCGGAGTTAAATAAAAATATACTAAGAATACCAAATCCACTAATGTTGGTTAATACTATCTCATTACAAGAGGCACAAAGTTCTACAGCCATAGAAAATATATTTACTACTGAAGATGAACTTTACAAAGCAGTATCTGATACGGTAAACGAGGAAAACGCGAACGCAGCTACAAAAGAGGTTTTGAGATATAGAGAGGCACTATGGGGCGGATACAACAATCTTCAAAAGAAGAAAAAATTTGATACTTCAGTAGCAATAAAAATATTCCAGCAAATAAATAAAACACGACAAGGAATCAGGCATCCTCAATCCCAAGTGGTAATTAAAAGAGGCCAAAGTCAGTTTAAACCGGGCGAAGTTGTATATACACCTCCGAGAGGAACAGCGATACTTGAAAAGAAATTGAAAAATCTATTTAATTTTCTTAACCAAAACAAAGAGTTTGACCCATTACTTAAAATGGCCATTGGCCACTACCAATTCGAAGCAATACACCCCTTCGTAGATGGAAACGGAAGAACCGGACGGATACTCAATCAACTCTATTTAGTTGATCAAAAACTTTTATCTCATCCTGTTCTGTATCTAAGTAAATACATCATCGAAAACAAAGAAGACTACTACCATCTGCTTGCAGGTGTAACGCAAAGAAATGCCTGGAAACCATGGATCATATATATGCTAAGTGCCGTAGAAGGAACTTCTCATTTGACTAATAATAAGATAGACGAAATACTATTACAGATGGAATCAACCTATAAATATGCCAACAAAAAACTAAAATGGTACAGCATAGAATTAAACCAAGTTCTATTTTCACAACCATACATAAGACAAAAAAGAATCGCTGAAACTACAAAAACCAGAAGTAGAACTACCATAATTAAATACATAGGTAAACTAATAGACCTAGGAATTCTTTCCGCACAATATGAGGGACGAGAAGTATTCTATATCAATAACGATCTGGTAAGAATTTTGCAATCCTAAAAATGAACATTTTTACTTGATATGTTCATTTTTTTACAAAAAATGAACATATTACCATAATATGTCCAAATATCTCTAATGTATTTTAATCAGCTTGTAGGATTCAGAGAGGAAATTTTTCGACTGTAAACGCAAAAAATAAATTCCCGAGGAGATATTTTCTGAATTCAACAAGTAGTCAGACCCACTAAATTTATCAATTAAAATTTGTTTTCCTGATACATCTGAAATACTAACCAAATAATCCGAATTTACCCCTGTCTTTATAACTAATCTATTTGAAAACGGGTTAGGATATATTTTAATATCGCTATTAAAATTAAAACTATTTGTACTTACACTGCTCTGAATCTGTAAAGGTGCCCACTGTGTATTCTCAGTTAAACCAGTATTCATATTTTGGAAATGAATCGGAATGCTGTCTATTATCTCCTGAGAAGGTGAAAGCATTACACCGTATCTTTCACCGGGCTGAACATAAACAGTATCTCCATTGATTGGATTAGGGAGTGGCCTACCATCGGAATCAATAACTACTGCACTTAAATGACTCGGAAAAACAACCTTATTGTTATAAAACCCAATATTTGCTAAGCGTAGATATATTTTCTGACCTACCAAACCTTTAATTGAAACTGAATCATTATTGTGTAATTGCCATTCAGATTTACCATTAACCAAAAAATAGGTAGGAACGTATGGTGGAATATTTACCGTATCTGTGGCAGGATCGTGTGTAGGGACATTAAAATGCCAAGAGGAATCTAACTCACTGGTAAGCCAATGAAATTCTTTATCAAAGGCAGGTCCACCAGTCCAAGCAGAGTTAACGCCATTCGCAGATTTTACAACTACCAACCCATACATTCCCATCTGAACATGCACCACATCTGCAACATGACAATGATACAAATAGGTGCCTGCATGAGTAGCTTTGAAACTGTAAGTTGTATCTTGCAAATGTTCAAGCCAAAACGATGTCATTGGATCACCATCGTTACGCGTGTCTACATCCAATCCATGAAGATGAATGGTGTGATGTTCCCCCTGGGCCAAACTTAACGCGTTCAACACAACAGAATCTCCTTCATTGCAATAAATGACTCTTGCAGGAATCTTCGGCTCGGCACTTAAACTATGATTCATGCTGTATATTGGAACATCTAAACCGTCCCACATAGTGTCAGTGCCAAAATTACTTCTCAAAACAACATTGAATGTTTTGGTTATCTGAGCATCAGAACTGGCTACGCCCAAGAAAATTAATATGGCAAAAAACAGTTTCTTCATGGGGCGATATCCATTATTGTAAACATTCCGTTCGGGTGGGTGTTACCGCCTGTAATAGCAACTAAATTATGATCATGCACCGAATATCTTCCTGGTTTATCGGGAACCATCCTCAAAACCAATACATCCATGCTAAACATTCCCCATGTGTCTTTATCCCATCCTGTCTTCAATATTTTGGCATCTGAATAAACAGAATAAGTATGAAAACCATGGAAATGTAAACTATGTGCAGATTGTCCCGTGTTGGCAACAACAATATAAACGGTGTCACCCACATGAGCATCAATTTTTGCGACCGAATCAGTCTGTAGATCAGGAAAGCTTTTTGAATTGATAGTGTAATAATCGGGCTGATAATTATTCCAGTTTACAGTAGCACCACCAGCAAGCAAATTTGAATAAGCAGTCTGATGTTCTTTTATATTCCAAAAATAAAAATGGTTTGTTGATGGCGGCCTGAAATAAATTATACCTGCAAGACCTAAATAACGATTTTTTGGAAATTGAAAATTATCATAATAAACAAATGCACTTTGTACAGGTGAAGTAAAATTCATTTGTATGGAGTCGCCCGGATTTATAATGGAAAAATTAATATTAGTGTTCTTAATAGAAAATCCATGCTGTTCGAAATCATTGTTTAATACTGTTAGTGTTAAGGTATCGCCGATCGTTAATACCAAAACCTCATTTAGCTGATTAAAACTGGTATCAGAATTAAATGCCAAGAAAGGAAACGTGGTATTTTTTACTGTAGTGAATACTCCTCTGTTGATGTATAATCTTTTGTTTACATTGGTGGATTTAATCGAACCAAAAAAAACAAACAGGGAAATTGACAGTAATAAAATTCTTTTCATTCGATGACCTTTTGAAAAGCAATTCTTCTTGGGTTATGAGCTTGGGCCGTTATCAAAATAAAATACCGACCCTCTTTTAAATCTGAAACAGAAATTACTTCGTTTTCTTTCATTGAAAAACCATTTCTAATTTTCTTTCCTGAAAAATCAAAAATTGTCCAGGCGAACTCTTTATACGGTAATAAAATATTAAGGATTTCAGCAGTTGGATTCGGATAAAGCTTTATTTCATCATCAAATTTAAACTCATTATATGAGGTAGTTAATGCATGTATGATCCATGTTAATGTATCACCCTGAGAATAATATCCATTTTCGTAAACAAAAACTTTAACTACCGCAGTTCCTTGAATAAAAAATGGATTTATATTTAATCCGAGAAATCCCATATCTCCAGGCACAACAGAATCCATAGTTCCACCATTTGGAATTCCCGGATAACAGGTACCTAACTCACAAATACTATAATCCCAACCTTGAGGAATATTAATGCTTATCAAATTCCATTTAAGTTGAATAGTAGATTGCGAAATATTAACCTGATAAATATCGTAAATACTTAAAGTATTAAATCCTGCTGTATCCTCTAAAGTGGTGCCAGGGGTAACAGAATAATTCGGCGAGCTTGATAGTGCCTTAAGCGAAATAAATAAAAAACAAATAAATAATGACTTTCTCATAATCATTTACCGTATATAAACTTTAAGCTTTTAGTTATATTGCCACTCTGATATTTGACAAAATAAACTCCATCTTTCAACTCTGGTAATTCAAGCTTTACCTGATTAAATCCTTTGTTGATTAACTCAATTTTTTGGGTTAAAACTCGTTCCCCTAAAACATTATATACTTCAGCTGACAATTTCTGATTACCCGGCGAAGTAATATTTAAAAATACTTCTTTGAATGCCGGATTTGAAGCAAGGCTAACTGAAAAACTAGTATTATTTACATTGTAAACATTCGCAGCTATGTCTGATAGTGCCTGATTAATGGCTGAAATAATTGCAGTATTATCAATCGTATCGTATGATAAACTTTTATAATACACTGTATGATTAGGCCCACCTGTTACAACAATCATAGGCATAGGAGAGGAACCTGTATAATAATTCTTATCTGCAGCACAACCAACGAAACCGGTATAACTTAATGCGTTATTATTAATCATGGTCTGAACATTGCTACATGTATGATTCGCCCAATAATCCATGAGAAAGAATTTAACCTGTCCAGGATAACTGACATCGTAAGACTGTTTTATTGATTCAAGATTAAGTGCCGCTACAATACAACTGTAACATCCCATTTCAAATTCCATTACCACAACCTTATTGCTGTCTAACATGTTGAAAAGACTATATGAATTGTTATTCATACAATCATTATGTGTCCAGTTCTGGGAAACGGTTTGAGAAAATGAGAAGTTCAATGAGATAGATAAGAAGAATAGTAAGTATAATTTAAATTTCATAAATATAATTTTAAACTAATTTAAAACTATTGAATCGAACAGAAAAGCAAATATTGGATTTTAACTTTTAGAGTCATTCCTTCAAGGCATTTAGTTGCTCTTCAAGAGCTTTTATTTTTGAAAGTGCATCAGATTGTTTTTTCCTCTCATTATCTACCACCTCAGGTTTAGCATTAGCAACAAACTTTTCGTTAGAAAGTTTAGCGGTAACAGATCTTAAAAATCCGTTTTGATAATCTATTTCTTTGGTTATCCTATCCCTTTCAACGCTTAAATCAATCTTATCACCAAGCGGAATGAAATACTCTGCCTCAGCCGTAATAAAACCTGATGCATTACTAACTTTTTCCGTTACATTTTTTATTTCAGTAAGATTTGCCAACTTCATTATCACAGGATAAAATAAATCTTCCGGCTCACCCTTAATTTGTACACAATGTAAGCTTAGTTTTTCTTTAGGTGAAATATTTTTCTGCTGACGTATCATTCGAACTTGTGAAACAATTTCTTTTGCTTTATCAAAATCAGAAACAATTTGATTTGAATATTTTTCTTGCTTTGGCCATGATGAAATAATTAAAAAATCAGAATTACTCCTACTCTTTAGTAAATGCCATATTTCCTCAGTAACAAATGGCATGAATGGATGCAATAATTTTAAAAGTGATTCTAAAAAGTTTTTAGTCCTGTCGAATGTAATAGAATCAACTGGTGTGGCAGCTCCATCAACATAATCTGGCTTAACAGCTTCAAGATACCATGAACAAAAGTCATCCCAAACCAATTTATAAGTTGCCATTAAAGCTTCACTGATTCTGTATTTAGAAAATAAATCATCAATGTTAGCAATCTGCTCATTGAGTTTGTTTTCGAACCATTGAATAGCTGCCGAAGATGTATCAGGCTGTTTGACCTCAGCTACGCTCCATCCATTAATGAGTCTGAAAGCGTTCCACAATTTATTCCAGAAATTTCTGCCCTGTTCACAATAACCTTCATCAAAAGGTAAATCATTTCCGGCGGGAGAACACAATAACATTCCAACTCTTACCCCGTCTGCACCATATTTTTTTATTAAATCTAATGGTTCAGGAGAATTTCCAAGTGATTTACTCATCTTTCTTCCCAATTTATCTCTTACTATTCCCGTGAGGTAAACATTTTTAAATGGAATTTCCTTTTTATATTCCTTTCCCGCGATGATCATTCTCGCAACCCAGAAAAATAAAATCTCAGGAGCGGTAACCAAATCATTGGTTGGATAATAATATTTTATCTCACCATCAGGATTTTCAAAACCATTAAATACACTTATAGGCCACAACCACGAACTCGCCCAAGTATCCAACACATCTTCATCCTGTTTAAGTTGGGAAACCTTTTGGCCGAATTTTTTTTCATATTTATTGATGGCATCGGTTTCAGAGGCAGCTACCACATAATTTCCTTTCTCATCATACCATGCAGGAATACGATGTCCCCACCACAATTGACGACTTAAACACCAGTCGCGAACGTTTTCCATCCAATGCTTATAGGTATTGATGAATTTTGAAGGAATTAAATTTATCTCACCACTAACCACAGCATCCAAAGCCGGCTGACTGATTTCTTTCATCTTCAGATACCACTGCAAACTGAGTCTCGGCTCAATTGGAGCATTGGTTCTCTCGCTGTGTCCTACGTTGTTGGAATAATCTTCAGTTTTTTCTATGAGATTTGCCTCGGTTAAATCAACAATAGATTTTTTACGTGCCACGAAACGATCCATCCCCACATAAATTCCTGCGGCTTCAGAAATGGTTCCATCCGCATTGAGCACATCGATAACGGGTAAATTGTGTCGCAAACCAATTTCGTAATCAACTTGATCATGTGCAGGTGTTACTTTTAGACATCCTGTTCCAAACTCAAGATCTATTGCCTCATCTGTTATGATAGGGATTGTACGATTGACCAAAGGAACAATTACCTTTTTTCCGTGAAGATGCTTGTATCTTTCATCGTTAGGATGAACAGCAACAGCAACATCACCCATAATGGTTTCAGGTCTCACTGTTGCAACAGTCAAATGACCGCTTCCATCTTCCAACAAATATTTTACAAACAACAATTTACTTTGAGTGGGAACAAAATGAACCTCTTCATCACTTACCGCGGTTTTAGCAACAGGATCCCAATTAACCATACGCTTACCACGATAAATAAAACCTTTCTCATATAAATCAATAAACACATTAATTACGTCCTTGTAATATGGTTCATCCATCGTAAAACGAGTTCTTTCCCAATCACAGCTGGCTCCAAGTTTTTTTAATTGATCTAAAATGATACCTCCGTATTTTTCTTTCCATTCCCAAGCATATTTCAAAAACTCCTCACGCCCAATTTCAGATTTTTTGATTCCACGTTCAGCGAGCATTTTAACCACTCGCGCTTCAGTTGCAATCGATGCATGATCGGTACCTGGCACCCAACAAGCGTTGTAACCTCGCATTCTGGCTCGGCGAATCAAAACATCTTGCAAAGTATTGTTGAGCATATGCCCCATGTGAAGAACGCCTGTAACATTTGGTGGTGGAATAACTATGGTAAACGGTTCTTTATCGTTTGGAACTGAACGGAAGTACCCATTTTTCATCCATGAATCGTACCACTTACTTTCAGATTCAGCGGGAATATAATTTTTTGAAATCTCCATATTTTAAAAGTGGAACGAAGATAACGAATTACAAGAAAAATATCGAATTAAAGCAATGACATTTACTAAAGGAATACCAACTTTTTCTCAAGAGTCTTCCAATTAGACCTACTGACCGGTATTGCCTTTTTATTTACTATTACACAATTACCTTCGATTGCTGTAATCTTATCCAACCTTACCAAATATGAATTATGAACACGAATGAAATGATTAGAAATCTTTTCCTCTACAGACTTAAGCGTACCCGAAGTAACTATACGTTTGTTGTTTGACAAATAAAATCCAATGTGATTACCTATCGACTCAACAAAACATATATCAAGAATTGAAATTTTTTCAATTCTTGATTTTCCGTTCTTTACAAAAATATCATTATAATTATATGTGTATTTTTTATTTAACTCATTTTCAATTTTTTTAATTGTTAGCCCAACACGTTCTAATGTAGGAGGTTTTAATACAAAATCAATAATATTATTTTCATAACCATGAAATGCATTAGAAATATCAGAACTAATCAGTACAACCTGAATCTCGTTTTTTTTAAGGATTGGTATTAACTCGAGACCAGATTTACCCGGCATGTGCACATCCAAAAAAACTAAATCTATTTTTTCTTTTGAGACTATATCAAGGCATGAATTCATACAATCGCAATGAAAAATTTTATCAAATGAATTTAATTTGTTTAAAACAGTATCAAATAATAATCTGGACAGACTATCATCATCTACAATAAGACAATTTTTCTCATTCCTCATTAGCCATTAGACTATTACTTTCTAAACAAATCAACTTACTCTTAAAATCATTAGAAATCTTTTTTGTGATCACTTCCAAATTTTTTGAAGTTCTTCGTTCGGAATTAATCTCATTATATAAACTACTTATTAATGTTTCAGTTTGATTCATGCCTAAAATTCGAGAACAATTCAGCGCTTTGTGCAAAACAAATAACTGATCGGCATGCAATTGACTTTCAACCTCTAAATTCGATATTATCGAATGAAGCTCGCACCTAAGTAATTTATAAAAAAGCATTCTAACCTCTTTATCGTTTTGAAAACAATGCTCAATTTTATTGATATACATTTAACACTTATTTAAAAGATGTTCGATTTGTTTTAATAAAAATTCAGGATCTGCCGGTTTTTTTAAAATCACATCAATTTTTAACTTTACTTCAGTATTAATATTTTCATAAGCCGTTAGCAGAAGAAACTTTGTACGAAATATTGATTTAGAATCGATCTCATTGATTAAATCTGTTCCTATACCATCTTGCAAAAAATAATCTGTAACAACCAAATCAAAATGAAATAAATCAAAATATTTTTTAGCCGTTTCAAAATTAGAAGCAGTTATAACAATATAACTAGTACTATCCAAGATTTTTGAAAGGAGAAATCTATTCAAATCGTTATCTTCAACTATCAGTATTTTCTTGAAAGAATTAAAAATTTTATGAAAAAAGTTTGAATTTATTACATCATTTTTAATCTCATCAGTTCTAACAGAAGTCTTTAATTTAACTGTTGCAGTAAAGACAGACCCAATACCTACATGACTATTTACTTGAATTCTTCCGTTAAATTCATCTGTAATTTTTTTTACAACAGACAAACCTAAACCAACACCTTCTGAGTTTACACCAGAAAAATATTGCTCTTGGTAATATGGTTGGAATATTCTTCCAATCTGATCTTTTTCAATTCCACGACCGGTATCACCAACAACAAAGATGACTTCAACAATTGAATCATTTACTTGTGATGTATAAACCTTTAATTCAACAAACCCTTTTTCAGTAAATTTTAAGGAGTTCGACATCAAATTAACCAATAGCTGAAAAAGGCCGGTAAAATCACCATCAAATTTAAAATCTCCTTCATGATTGAAATCAACAAGTAATTCAATTTTTTTTTTGATGAACAAAGATTTTAATGTATAAACTACATTCTCCAAAAGTTCATAAATTGTAAAATATGATTTTTTTTGAAATCTATGATTAATAATGTTTGAATGTAAAATATTTTCTAAAATTCTCAACATTTGATCAGATGACCTTTTAATCCCTGTGACAAATTCTCTTTGCTCATCATTAAGGTTTGTATTATCCAATAACCAAACATAACCCATTATTCCATTTAATGGATTCCTGATCTCGTGACTTAAAACTTCACTAGGTTCTGGTACAACACTGTCTGTGCTAGCTTGCTTTGGTAAAATATTCATAAACTTTAATTCCGTAAAAATATTCATACTTAAATTTTTAAAATAAAATTTCTAAACCTAATACTACAACATCTAAACAATTTATCTGTAAAAAAAAACCTATTGTCATGAAAATCATTCCATGCATCATTATTAAAAAAATAATTACTGACATACTATTAATATTGCACCGGTTATTTGACATAGTTTAAATATGGTACCGGTGTCTGTTAGGGCGGAGGGGTCCGGCTCCGGCGGGCACTGGTCCATATTAAATAAATAAAAAAGCAAATTCACAAATGCAAACCATATATAAAACAACCATCAACAACTTTAAACCCGATCCGGTTAAATTTAAAATTTACAAATCAGCAATTGAACTTGAAATAATGTTTTTAAAATCAACCGAGAAAGGCACAAATAAGAATATTACCACCAAAAATCAAATTTTAAATAAAAATTACATCAGTTTACTAAACAGAGCAATGATTTCAAATGAAGAGTTACTAAATAATTATATTGAGCTAAGCGAACTTTTAATTAATGAAGTGGTTAATTTCCAAAAAAAAGATAGCAACTCATTAGAAAAAAATGAATCTTTGGCGAAAATTAATTTTTTAGAAAATCAAATCGATATTTCCATAAAGATCAGTAAAAGCTTCATGAAACTAATTCAAAGTAAATTTGAAACCTCAAAAATCAAATCACCTAGAAAATCAACAATAAATCATTTCAATAACAAGGAACTTATCAGTAAATGGTGGTTGAGCGTCGAATAATTATACTTTTTCTATTTCAAAGAACTCAAACCAATTTTTTTGATTTTTTTACGAATGTAAATTGAATAGCTAATTAATAAAATAATTTTGATTGAATATCCGTACCCGTACGGATGTATTTAGGTAAGTACACGCAATTTAATTAATCGAATTTTTCAATGAATCAAACCGAATTTTAATAAATTTTATCGGTTTTATAAAACATATTAATTATTTTAGCCCAATAAGATAATATGAGTTTTGACGGAAATGAAAATCATGACATCAGTTTGGAAATTGCTTCTCAATGGACAGCAAATTACAGGAATCAAAATCCAAATAGTACAATTGCACATTATTTCGTTAGAAAAGCAATCGAAGAAATATTAGCGCAAGATGGTGCGGTTGGAATAAGAATATACTACGCATTAGACGAAAACAATCAAAAACAATTGATAATTACTGGCGTAAACAGTGAAGAAAATGATCTGTACGAAGGGAAATTGGCTGAAAAAAGTACTCTCTGTCCCCCTCACTGCGGTAAAAACAATCCCCTAAATTCATGAATTATTTAATGAATCCCACAGTTTAATGAGTAATCTCGAATTGTTGATGATATTTGCATATGTTGGAGTTGCTTTTAATATAATATGGGCGATTTATTCAATTGCTTATTTTAAAAAAAAAAAATACCTAAAAGTTTAATTGCTTTAGGAATAACAGCAGGCACAGTAGACTTTTTTGCCCTTTTCACAATTTATTTCTTTCATGACTCACGTTATCTTAATTTGTTTTATTCTCTGGCAGAAGCAATATTTTTGCTGACTTATTACAAGGAATCCGATTCATTTATTTCAAATACTAAAGTAATCAATTATGCTTTTTACCCATTAATTGTAGTTGTTACAATTTTATTTTTACTAGAACTGGTAATATTAATTTATAACCTCAACTGGTTCGATGGGCAGTCCTTTATACTTCCATTTTTCTTTAACTCAGTAATTTCAATATTGGCATTTTTATCTCTTAATTTTTTAATTAAATCCAAATTAAATAATAAGATTACAGACATTGCTGAATTGTACGTAAATTTTGGGGTACTGGTTTACTATTTTACAACCATAATTATAATGACTTTTGAAAGTTTCCATTTATGTAGTGATATAAATCAACAATTTGAAAACAACTTAATAATTACTATTTCTTATTCTTTAATCAACATATTCTATTGCATAATTATGATAATTTCGACTATCAAATTTTCTCGCCAAGAAAGCAAATTAAAATTCAATTAAAAAATTCTTAATTGAATAAGGTAAGATAAAATTTAAACTTAAAAAGCGATTAATTAATACTAAATCTGAAAATATGTTTATTAAAGAAAAAACCATTGATTAAATTTCAATTCTAAACGGACCGGTTGAAATATAGCTCTGCTGTAATGAAGAATACATAAATATATTAATAACTATAAATTATTACCAAATGACTAATTTACTCTATTGTAAATTCACTATAGTTACTTTTAAAAAGTTTACATTTAAAGAAAATAAGAACAAACATCAAATAATACTTAGCTATTAAATAATACAATTAGCTAAATGCCAATATATATTTTTAATATCGGAGGTAAAACTTAATACATTGTAGAGTGGTAATAATTGAAATTTATAGTATAACATGGATTGCGGTTATTTCAATTTTAATAGTTCTTATTTTGATCATTATTCTATATTATTTTGTCTTATTACACGATAAGAAAATTATAGAAAAAAATTCCCAGCTTATTGAGCAAGAAAAAAAATTCCATGCTTCTATTATTACTGCCGGAGAAATGGAAAGAAAATCAATATCGAGAGATTTACATGACAATGTTGGAATGTTAATCAGCACCGTTAAATTAAAAATTGATTCCGAAATTGATAATTTACACCAAAAAAAAATTGATACTGGAAACTTAAGAAGCTGTGAACCAATCCTAGAAAAAATTTACGAAAGCCTAAAAAATATTACGACTAATCTTTCACCACCTCGATTGATAAACTTCGGTCTATTTGAAGGTATAAGTTATTTATCAGAGGAGATAAATCAAACAGGAATACACACCGTTGAAGTAACTAATTATAATTGGATTGAGTCTGTAATTAAAGAAAATGAAAATGAAAATATATACTTTATTATTAAAGAACTCATTAATAACAGCATAAAACACAAAAATGCAAAAAAAACAACTATTGAAATGATAAGCAATTCAAACTCTAAAGTTATTAAAATACGGAACGATGTTGAAGGAATAACTGATGATCAGGTAAAAAGTGTAATTGAAAAAAATAAAGGAAATGGGCTTAAAAACATATTTGGCCGTCTATTATTGATCAATGGAAAAATTAATTTCAATAATGACGTCAATAACAAAACAAAAATTAGTATCACCCTTGATAAATAATTCCAAAATAAAAGTTGCAATAATAGACGATCATCTGCTTTTCAGAGAAGGATTAAAAGAGTTAATTGAAAAACATGAAGAAATAGAAGTTAAAATAAGTACTGGCGATATCATTATTCTATTTGAACATCTAAAAAATTGTTTTTTGGATGTTATATTGTTAGACATCAGTATGCCAAATCACAACGGCCTTGAAATACTAAATAAAATTAAATTAAAATCGCCACAAACTAAAATATTAATGCTTTCACAATATTATGACGACCAAACTATAGTTTACGCAATGAAAAAAGGCGCTAATGGCTTTTTATCTAAAACAGTGCACTATAAAATTATAATTAGTGCGATAAAAGAAACGCATCGAAACGGATTCTATCTTGATAATAAGATTTCAAATCTTCTAGTTAGAAATTTTTCCGATAAAGAAATTTCATTTCCTAAACATCTTTCATCAATTACCGATAGAGAAAAAGAAATACTACTCTTGGTGTGTGAAGAGAAATCGAATAATGATATTGCTGAAAAACTCTTTATCAGCACCAGAACAGTAGAAACTCACATAGAAAATTTATACAAAAAAACCAATGCCAAAACAAGAACTGGTTTGGTAATCTATGCTTTACGGAATCAACTTTATAAAATAAATTAATCCTTGTAGGGAGGATTTAAATCTTCAATGGCCTCATACAGCAACTTGTGAATTTTAGGGCGTATATGCGATGCGGCCAATTTATTTGACTCAGCATTCGGATGAACACGGTTACTTAAGAAAACATAAATTAGTTGGTTACTTGGATCTGCCCAAACAAAGGTTCCGGTAAAACCACTATGTCCGAAACTTTCCATACTGGCCTCAGATGTAACAGGGCCTTCCTTTTTTCTATCCAAATCAGGCTTTTCAAAACACAAACCACGACGATTACTTGGAAAATAATTTTTCCACGCAAAAAGTTTTACCGTATTACTGTCTAAAAAACGTTCTCCACCATAAACACCTTTGTTTAAAAGCATCTGCATAATAACGGCAATATCATTGGCATTACTAAACAATCCTGCGTGACCTGCAACACCACCCATTAAAGCCGCACCCTGATCATGAACATCTCCGCACAATAATGCTTTTCTGAATTCCTGATCATTTTCTGTTGGTGCAATCTGATCTTTAGACAACCTCCTGTGCGGCGTATAACCAATTGTCTGAAGACCCATTCTTCTGTAAAATTTTACCATAAGAAAACTGTCCAAACTTTGACTTGTTGCTTTTTCAATTATTCGCTGGTGCAAATAATAACCTAAATCACTGTAGAGGTATTTTCCCCTTCCTTTTAATTTGCAATTCATTACCTGATATAGAATGGTATCGCGGATTGTACTTAATGCGAACATTCCATCACGCACACGAAAAGGGTAATCTTTTGATTGCCGCTCTGAATAGTATCCGGGTTTATATACACCTTTATCTGTTAAACTTGATTTATAAAATGGAATCCATGCGGGCAAACCTGACTGATGTGTCATAACTTCACATAAACGAAGCGCAGAAGTATTTGTTCCATTACACTCAGAAAGGTAATCACCAAAGGTTTTATTAATATCAAGTTTTCCCTCACCATGCAGCTTCATTAATGCAAGTGCCGTTCCCGATATTTTTGTAACTGAAGCAAGGTCATAAACAGTATTTTCGTCTACATTATCTGAATTACCATATGTAAAGTTACCGTAGGATTTATCCAGAAAAACCTTTCCGTCTTTTATGGCAAGGATTCTGCATCCAGGATAGCATCGATCTCTAATTCCTTTTTCAGCGATGCTGTCTATTTGCGCGAGCTTTTTTTTTTAATACCCATTCTATCGGGTGAACTGTATTGAATTCTACCAGGAGTTTTAATTTCAAGACCGGAATTAACAGAGTAATTACCTGCTGACACCGGCAATTTTCCATTTACCTTAATGGCACCGAAAATTGCTTCTGCCACAGCCTTCTGAGAAAAATCATTGTCTTCATATGCCACCAAAACTGCCTCTGCCTTTGCAAGATTCTTTACCTCGGATAATAAATATGGATTTGTGAAAAATGAGACAATAGTTCTTTGGCTCTTAATAATTTCCTGCACCATTAAATTGCTTTCTGCAGTATAACCATAATTATTATCTGGTCTGAAACTTGTATTATTAATTTGCACCAAAACCAAATCATACTTTTTTAATTTTTCTACCATTGCTTTTCGAGAAGCCGAAGTTGAGTGATGTGAAATACCATAATGATCTGCAGGTGAATACTTAGAAACAAAATCTGAAAAAATATTCTGTTTTGAAGAACCAACAGACAAGGTTGCAATTTTTAAGGTATCTGATATTTTAATAGGTAAAATTTCATTTTGGTTTTTGAGTAAGGTAATTGATGCCTCAGCAAGTTTTGATCTCAATGCAAGTTGTGTAGGATTGTATAGCTCTGAAGAAATATTTTTTGTATTGATATTGGTTTTGTTTGATAAACCCATCCAGTATTTTGCTTTTAAAATTTTCTTACACCTGTTGTCTATTTCAGATTGTGAAATTTCATTATTTGAAATTGAAAGTTTTATTGATTTGATAGCCTCATTCAGATTTTCAGAGAATAAGAGAACATCATTCCCGGCAAGCAAAGCCTTAGCATCCATAACACCCGGGGCATTGTATGCACTTGTACCTCGCATATTTAATGCATCTGTAAATACCAATCCTTTAAATCCCATTTTAGTTTTGAGAAGGTCATTAACTACTTTTTTAGATAGTGTACTAGCTTGATTTTTTGTAGAATCATATGCAGGGATATACAAATGTGCCACCATAACACTTCCTAAGCCTCTGTCAAAAAGATATCTGAACGGAAATAACTCAAGAGAGTCTAATCTTTTGGAATCATGCAAAACAGATGGAAGCGTTTTGTGTGAATCTTTATCGGTGTCTCCGTGCCCAGGAAAATGTTTTCCATTGGCCAATATTCCATAGTCTTGCATGCCGTACATATACATACTTGCCTTTCGCGCAACATTTTCTTTATCTTCTCCAAATGAGCGCATGCCTATCACAGGATTTTTGGGATTATTGTTTACATCCGCCACAGGAGCAAAGTTGATATTAACACCTATAGTCTTGCATTCAGCTGCAATTTCTTTACCCATCCAGTATATCAATGAATCATTTTGAACAGCTCCTAACGTCATCTGTTTTGGAAATTCCGGTGTTGAATCTAATCGCATTGCAAGTCCCCATTCACCATCTATACTAATCATCAACGGAGTTTTGGTTATTCTCTGAAAGTAATTTGTCAACTTTGCCTGGCGAACAGGGCCACCTTGCATAAAAATTATACCACCAATTTTATAACGTTCTATAGCCTCCCTCACATCAGAAATATGTGCCTTATCCTGATTGCTGTAACAAGGTATCATAAACAACTGCCCCAATCTTTCGTCAGCAGATAACGAATTAAAAACCGAATCAACCCATTTTTCTTCAGTTTTCAAAAATGGAGGCATTTCCTTTTCAGGCTTTTTAAATTTTGCCTCGAGCGGCTTTGGATTTTTCCCTATGCAACAACAAATAAATGCTACAATAGAAAGTATGGCGGATGATCTAAACAGCATAGGATAAAAATAGACAAGTTTATCTTTTGATAGTCGGTTCACCACCTAAGATTTCAATAAAAGAATGTTAATTGAAAAATACTAAGCTCTGAGTCCAAAAATAGAACTTCCGATTCTTACCATCGTTGAACCATGATCAATTGCAATAAGATAATCTGAACTCATCCCGATTGAAAGCACTCTTAAGAATGGAAATTGTGATTTTTTTTGAATATAAAAATTATTTAATCCTTTGAACTCATTTTGAATTTGTGATTCATTATCGGTATTGGTTGCCATACCCATTAATCCAATTATATTAACGTTTTTTAATTCGGTAACTTCATTATCCTTGAGCAAATCTTCACATTCCGGGAAGGAAAATCCGAATTTAGATTCTTCTTGAGCGATATGGATTTGGAGCAGACAATCAATAATCCTATTATTTTTTTTTGCTTGCTTATCGATCTCCAACAGAAGCTTTTTACTATCTACCGCATGAATCAAAGAAACAAAGGAGGCAATGTATTTTACCTTATTAGTCTGAAGATGTCCAATCAAGTGCCATGAAATATCATTTGGCAATTTTTCTGCCTTACTTACTAACTCCTGAACTTTATTCTCACCGAAAATCCTTTGACCTACATTATATGCCTCCGTTATTTTTTCTATTGGATGAGTTTTACTCACTGCAACAAGGGTAACATTCGGGGGGATTTGAGATTTTATCCTCTCAAGTTGTAACTCAACGGACATATTCAATTAATTATCCTTTGCAAAATCAAGATCATAAATCACTAAGCCACTTCTCATTTTGGGTTCTACCCATGTAGTCTTTGGCGGCATAATGCTTCCTGTATCTGCAATGTTTTTTAATTCAGGCATTCTAACAGGATATAATCCAAAAGCAAGATTAAATTTTCCGATATCAACCAACCTTTTTAATTCTTTCATTCCTTTAATGCCCGGTACAAAACTGATTCTCTTATCCGTTTTCAAGTCCTTAATCCCCAAAATTGGTTCTAACACATAATCTGATAAAATTGATGCATCCAATTTCTTTACAGGGTCCTTTGATTTTATGATGGAAGGTTTAGCCGCCAACTCGTACCAGCAACCATTGTAGTACATACTGAATTTGTGGGGCAACTCAGGCCTGTACTCATTTTGCAGATGTGGAGTAACTTTAAAATTTTCTCTGATTTTATTTATTAGTTCTTTTTCTGACAATCCATTTGTATCGGTTACTACCCTATTAAAATCGAAAATCTTCAATTGATTTTCAGGAAAAAAAATTCCTAGATAAAAATTATAGTTTTCATTGCCCGTGTGTTCAGGATTATTTTCTCCCAAAGACTTTGCTAATTTACTGGAGGAAGCTGAACGATGATGCCCATCAGCAATATAAACGGCATTCAGTTTTTTAAACTCCTCAACCAATACATTTACCGTTTTTGTTTTAGAAATTACCCAAAGTTTGTGTCTTACTCTGTCGGTTGTTGTAAAATCATATGCAGGACTCCTTAACATAGTAACATTTACAACATCATCTACAATCGGTAAATTCTCATAAGCAAATAAAACAGGCTCAGCATTAAAATCACAAATTTCTAAATACTGTTTTAATTTTTCTTCTCTATCGGTGAGTGTGTGCTCGTGAATCTTTATTATTCCATTATCATAATCGGCAACACTGCTACAACCGATTATACCTGTATAAACATTTCCATCTTTAAATTGCTGATACAAATAAAAAGCCGGTTTTTCTTCTTGAACGAAGATCTCTTCTTTTATAAAATCATTAAGTTTTCTTTTGATCTTTTTCAATCGTTCCACTGAACCCGGTTTAGTTCTTTTTCCGTCAGAAAAATCAGGATTGATTACGTGTAAAAAAGAAAAAGGATTACTTGCCAGTTTATGTCTCAAATCTTCTTTTGGATAGTTATCTACTGCACGGGTGGCAACCAGATGAACTTTATCCGGTGTTGCTCGATAGGCTCTAAACGGGCGGATGTCTGCCATTTTAAATTACTTTAAAGCCTCAATAATTTTTTCTGCCAACTCTACACCAATTCTTTCCTGCGCTTCGTTAGTACTAGCGCCAATGTGAGGAGTTAGAGAAATTTTTGGATGAATAAGTATTTCTGAGGATGGCTTTGGTTCATTCTCAAAAACGTCCAAAGCAGCATGCATTACTTTACCTTCATTCAAATATTTTATAAGTTGTCCTTCATCAATTACTCCTCCCCTTGAGGTGTTCACTAAACAAACACCTTTTTTCATGATTGCAAACTCATTTTCTCCCAACAATTTTCCTCCCGGAACGTGAACAGTAATAAAATCACTGCTCTTCAATAAATCTTCCATGGATACAGTACTAACGTTAACCGTCACATTAGCTGTACCATCAATATCTAAACTTAAATCTACATTCTTAACAAAAGGATCAAAGGCCTTAATTTTCATACCGCAACCCAAAGCAATTTTTGCAACACCCTGCCCTATTCTTCCAAAACCAATAATACCAATAGTTTTCCCTCTCAATTCTATACCTTTAGAATATTTCTTTTTTAATTCATCAAACTTATCTAATGCATTACCAGGCATCATCCTGTTGCTATCATAAAGAAATCTCACCATTCCGAACAAATGAGAGAATACCAATTCTGCTACAGAATTGGAAGAAGCCGCAGGAGTATTGATTACTGCTATTCCTTTCGACTTCGCATACTCAACATCAATGTTGTCCATTCCCACCCCTCCCCTTGCCACAACTTTTAAACCAGGGCACGCATCTATTAATTCTTTTCGAACTTTTGTTGCACTCCTAACCGTTAACGCGAGGTATCCATTTCCGTTGATGGCATTTGCCAAATTTTCCTGAGCTACCTTTTCAGTTACAACAGTGAAGCCAGCTTTTTCAAGCAAAAGTTTACCTGATTCATCTATTCCGTCGTTGGCCAAGATCAGTTTACTCATAATATTAAAAAATAAATTATTTTGTAGAATCGAAAATATTAAATCGGAAATTCGTTAAGCAAATTTCTTTTCAAACTCTTTCATCACTTCAACCAAAACTTCAACGCTCTCTATAGGCAAGGCGTTATATAATGAAGCGCGATAACCACCTACATCTCTGTGTCCTCTGATTCCGCTAATGTTAGCTGACTTCCAAAGTTTATCAAATTCCGGTTCCAACTCAGGCTTATTCATTAAAAAGCATACGTTCATATTTGAACGATCTTCTTTCTCTACTGTACCGTAGAAACAAGAATTGCGATCTATTTCATTGTATAATAAGTCGGCCTTTTGCTGATTCAAATTCTCAATCCATGAAATACCTCCATTTGCTTTCAGCCACTTCATTGTCAGAAGTGTAACATAAATTGGAAATACGGGAGGAGTATTGTACATACTACCGCCTTTGATGTGTACTTGGTAGTCCAACATGCTCAACATTTTTCTACCGGTTTTTCCAAGTGCATCTTTCTTAACCATAACCATGGTAGAGCCTGCAGGTCCCATATTTTTTTGAGCGCCTGCATATATCAAAGTGAAATCTTTGGCATTCACCTTTCTGCTGAAAATATCTGAACTCATGTCGCACACCAAAGGAATTTGCGTTTTTGGAAAGGACTTCATTTGAGTTCCGTAAATGGTGTTGTTGCTGGTAACGTGAAGATAATCTGCATCGCCGGGAATCTCATAACCTTTGGGAATGAATGAGAATTTTTTTTCTTCTGAGCTTGCAATAACTTTTGTATTACCTAAAATCTTGGCTTCCTTAATTGCTTTACTAGCCCAAACACCGGTGTTTACGTAAGCCGCATAACCGTTTTCACTAAGCAAATTATATGGAACCATCGCAAATTGCAAACTCGCACCACCTCCCAAATACAAAACTTCAAATTCATCCCCAACTTCAAAAAGCTCTTTAACTATTGCGCGAGCCTCATCCATTACCTTTTCGTAATTCTTACTACGATGAGAAATTTCAAGTAGCGAAAGATTTAACTCATCAAAGTTGATACATGCTGAAGCCGACTGCTGTAAAACCTCCTGAGGTAAAATACCGGGACCGGCACTGAAATTATGAACTTTTGTCATTTTAAGAAGCATTTAAATAATGCTCCGAATTTAATACTTTAAATAGGAAAAAAAGATAAAAAAAATAAACAAAAAGCTAAATTCCTATTTAGGAACAAATACCGGCTTTTCCTTAGTCCTGTCTTTTTTAACATTGTCTAACCTCGACTTTTGATTTCTGGCGTCAAAATCTTCGAAATAATTCCAATTGCCCTTTTTATATTCAAAGTAATCATAACTCCCATCGGGCACATAAAAATTCGACTGACCCTCAAGATAAGCATCAGGTGGACCAACATGATTAAAAACAATCACCTTATCTGAAGGGAAATAGCTAAGATTCACTCTTGCATCTGATGAATATTCAATAACTATACGCTTTGGAAATTTCTTTGGAATCTTGTTAAAAACACTTTTCCCGAAAAGAGGAGTACCATCAGATTTAAAACTTAAAGGCTCAATTATTTTTCGGCTCATCGTTCGGTCCTGCTGATCATATCCAAGCAAAACGTAGTAATCATTACAGGTTATGATCTGATAATACAACATTCCGAACCATTTAGTATGATCTCCTGAGTGAGTTTCAGGATTCTTAACCGTTTCAGAAATATCGTTTAACTCATATAACTCGTATTTTTTGGTTTTAGGATGCTTGGCCTGAATGAACCCAAAATGCTGATGAATGTTATCCTTTAATGGAATATCCCAATTGATGATTCTAAATTTCTTGTCATCTGAGATAAGTACGCCTACATCATATTTCATGGAATCAAATGAAAAACTCATGGAAAGTTCGTTGTTGAGTAAAACTTCCCATTTTTCTGAATACTCTTTGTTGAAAGCAATTTTTAATGAATCATCTTTGAACTTGTATAATTTTTTAGCCATTTTCAGAAGAGTATCTTGCTGTTTTTGAAAAAACAAAGTTTGTTCAGGAGTAAGTTGAGAAAATAAAAGAAATGAAAATGACGTGAAAAAGAAAAAAATCAGGAAGAAAATTCTTCTGTTCATAAAATTGTAACGGAATTTTTCAAATATAATACAATTAAAAACAGCAGATAAGCCATTAAAAATATATTCAAAAAAAGATAATATACTTTTTACAAATGCAAATTTGACTTCTTTTCAAGAAGTTCTTCTTTACTCTCCCTCCACTCC
The DNA here is from genome assembly GCA_046302135.1 of Bacteroidota bacterium. Taxonomy (GTDB): domain Bacteria; phylum Bacteroidota; class Bacteroidia; order B-17B0; family Aurantibacillaceae; genus AM-1111. The sequence continues at coordinate 29,616 of JBKCIQ010000120.1, forward strand.
GGATCATCCACGCAACAATCTACCGGACAAACAGCCGCACATTGAGGTTCGTCGTGAAAACCAACACACTCCGTGCATTTATCAGAAACAATATAGTACAAGTCCATGGATTTTGGCTGTTGAGGATCATTGGAATCCACATTTAATCCACTTTTCGAATGAAAAATTCCGTTGAGCGAAGTACCATCAGAAAAACGCCATTCTGCTCCTCCTTCATAAATTGCGTTGTTAGGACACTCCGGTTCACAAGCGCCGCAATTAATACACTCTTCAGTTATCTTGATTGCCATTTTAAATGATAATTTTGTGATTCAAATCTTATGCAAAGATAAGTATTCGTAAATGAATTTTAAAGCAAATTTATCACATGTCTGAATCTGAAACATTAAGTGCGTTTATAAACCTAGGGAATTTTCTTCGTAATCATATTAACGGAGAAAAAATCACAGGAATGGAAACTTTTCATGATGAATTAAATAAAATCATAGAAACAAATTTTCAATACAACGGCTGGTTTACAATTGAAAGCATGAAAAAAGCAGTCAAAGGTATTTCTTTTCTGCTCGAAAAAGATGAACTTTTAAGTTTTTCTAAAGGATTAAATGGGAAAAATGTAAAAACAGTAGCAGTAATTATGGCAGGAAATATTCCTGCTGTTGGATTTCATGATTTACTTTGCGTATTACTCAGCGGAAACAAAATATTGATTAAAGTTTCATCTGACGATCAATTTCTGATTCCATTTTTTGCAAAGGTTTTGATTCATTACTATCCTGACTTGAGTGAAAAAATACAATTTGCAGAGGGTAAATTGACCAAATTCGATGCAGTAATAGCAACAGGAAACAATAACTCAGCCCTACACTTCGAATATTATTTTTCAAAATACCCCCACATCATCAGAAAAAACAGAAACTCAGTAGCCATACTTAACGGCAGCGAAAAGCAAGAGGAATTAATATCGTTGGGGAGTGATATTTTCACCTACTTTGGCTTGGGATGCAGAAATGTTTCAAAAATTTTTGTTCCTGAAAAATACGAATTCAAAGACTTTTTTCAAGCCATGTTTGAGTATCGTGATGTTGCACAACATAAAAAATACTTCAACAATTATGAATACCATCGTGCCTTATTTCTTTTGGAAAAAATAGATTTTCTAGATAATAATTTCATGATTTTAAGAAATTCCGAGCAATTCTCTTCACCGGTTTCCGTACTTAATTATGAGCACTACTCAAATATTGATGATTTGAAATTGAATATAAAATCAAATAAAGAAAAAATTCAGTGTATGGTAGGAAATGTTGATTTGGAAAACATTGTTCCCTTCGGAAATTCACAGCAACCAAATTTATTCGATTTTGCAGATGGCGTAAATACACTTGAGTTTTTAAAAGATCTCGGTTGATAAAAGAAATATTTGTGCAAGTAAAATGAGAATGACCGAACTAAATTTATACCTACACTAAATAAAATATGGCGAATAAAATTAAAAAAGCAGAAAGCAATTTTTTATCATTAAATAATCTTGCTTTCAATTATCCCAACCAAAATTCTTTCGACGGACTTAAACACATCAACTTTGAAGTTGCAAAAGGGGAATTTGTTGCCATACTTGGAAAAAGTGGCTCAGGAAAATCTACTCTACTAAAATGTATTTACGGAATTGAAGACCTAAATGGAGGTGAAATATTTTTTTGTGAGGAAAAAGTTTTCGGACCATCAAGAAATCTGATACCGGGAACTGAGGGTATGAGCTTGGTGAGTCAGGAATTTTATGTTCTGGAGAATCACACCGTTACTGAAAATATTTTGGATAAATTGGCAGGTTACTCAAACGATTTCAAATTAAAAAGACTGAAAGAAATTTTATCTGTATTACAATTGAAACCCTTTGAATCCAAAAAAGCGAAAGAATTATCTAGCGGTCAAAGACAAAGGTTAAGTATTGCAAGAGCCTTGGCTGATTTTCCTAAGCTTTTATTATTGGATGAACCCTTCAGTAACTTGGATGCAGGATTAAAAGATGATTTATTGAATTACATAAGAGGAAAAGCAAAATCAAGTCAAACAGCTGTAATCATGGTGACTCATCAGGCCGAAGATGCACTAAGGTTTTCAGACAAAATTATTGTTTTAAAGGAAGGAAAGTGCATACAGCAAGGTACTCCTGAAGATGTCTACTACCGCCCCAAAAGCATGGAGGTTGCAAGACTTTTTGGCAAAGCTTTCCGACTGAAAAATACACATTCAAAAATCAAAGTTTTCAGACCTGAATATTTTGAACCGGGAAATAAAAAAGACAACCTGCTGAAAATTGAAGTAAAAGAAAATAATTTTTGCGGAGGTTGCTTTGAAATATCGGGTAAAGATGAATCCAACAACTCCATAAGCTTTTATAGCGAAAATCCAATATCAGAAAACAGAAAAGAAGTTTTTCTGAAACTCAGAAGAAATTTACTTAGTAAGTTTTAATTTTTTTAATAAAGCTTCTTTGTTGGAACGGCTTACAGGTAGCTGCTTGTCAGCCATGAAAACATGATTGTCTTCAATCGACTTAATTCTGTCTAATCTCACAATGTAAGACCGATGAATTCTAAAAAACTCTTCTTCAGGGAGCTTGGTCTCTATTGACTTCATGGTAGAAAGTATGGTATGTCTCTCAATTGATTTTTCACCACCATCTTTCTCTACATAAATAATTATGTAATCAGCTAATGCTTCAATGAATAAAATTTCACTGTACTTTAAACGAATAAATTTGGAATCTTTTTTAATGAAAAACTCATCGGTATCGTTTTCATCGGTCTGAATCTCTTTTGATTTTTCATTATTGTGCTTAGCACGATTTGCGGCCTTGGAGAAACGATCGAAATCGAATGGCTTTACCAAAAAATCAGTAACATCGTACTCAAAAGCGTCTACTGCGTACTCAGGTTTTCCTGTAACAAGTATTATTTGCGGAACCGTTTTTAATTGCTCCAGCAATTCGAATCCCGTTGTCTCAGGCATCTCAACATCCAGAAAAATTAAATCAATTTTTTTATCCTTAAGAACTTCTATGGCCTGTTTTGCGTTGGAGCAAGAAGACACATGTGTTAAAAAAGGCGTTTTGGAGATACAAGCTTCAACAGCTTTAATCGCAAGCATGTCATCGTCAACAATTAAACAATTCATCTAATTAAACAATTTATACAAATTTAAAAAAATCATTGACACTTTCCATCAATTCTTCTTAACTCTTCAAGCATTTTTTCGGGCTCGCTAAAATTTTGGTTAGGTAAAATGTTTCCGGGAGTCCAATCCTTAAATATCTTTCTAGGAAAAAAATTCTCACTCAAAAAATGTATCGCCTTTAAGGCCATGAACCCATCAAACCAACTAAAAAATCTTTTAACAAATTGATCTTTATCTCTGACATTTTTTTTAATCTCAATAAGTTTTTCCTCCCAACCCATAGCATTTAAAAATTCACACAATTCAGTAGGTAGTTTATATGAAAAATACGTGAAATCATAATCAAATGCATATTCTTTGATTAAAGAAAAAAAAGTTTTTAGTTGAACAAAAACTTGATCATCATAGAATAAAATATTCTTCCCATTAAGCGCATCACCCACTGCTCTACCCGTTCCAAAAGGTACTCTGTCAGAGCTTCGGCAGGAAGGATAAACCGCGCAAGAATTTAATTCCCCAAAATTTCCCAACAAAAATATTTTCTGTAAAAAATAAAAATCTTCACCAGCCTTACGCTTATTCATACCACCTTGCTTCTGATAAACCTGATTCCGCACTGCCATGGATGAACCAACCGTGTGAAATGCAAAAGGATGACCCGAAAAACGCAATCCATTTACATAATACCGGAGAAAAATTTCATACTCAATAATTGAAGTTCTATTTAATCCATCAACTAAATCGTATCGATGTTCGAAGTAAACAGACGCGGCATTGCATGTCTTGTTAAACAGAAAATAACTCTCAATTTCCGATAAATAGTTTTCAGAAACCTCACAATCTGCATCCAAACAAACAATCACCCCATCTTTAATCCCTCCAGCTTCAAATCGTCTTACCGATTCATCCATCCCTGCTTTTCGGGCCAAACCTACACCTGCATCCTTTTCAGGCAAAGCCAAAATCTTAAGTAGAAATTTTAATTTTTCCGTTTGATTCTTAATTAGCCAATTACAGACTGATTCAAATGTTTTTTCATTTTTCTGAATAATATCAGCATTTGCATTGATAGAATGATTGATGATAATTATTACTTCCACACTTTTAATAGTTGGCAAGCAATGCTTTAAGCTTTCAAGACAGCTAATCAAATCATCTTCGTTAAAACAGGGAATAACTACTGAAAGAAATACATCCTTAGAAATTTCTTCCTCAAATAATCTTGGAAACAATCCGAACCTTTCCAAATAAAAATTCATGGCATAAAAATAAGGTGAATTTATTGTGGAAAGATAATGCAAACAGCCTAATATGATTTTTCTAACTTTGCAGCCGAATGAGTGATTTAAAATATCAGTTGAGAGGCGTTTCCGCAGGTAAGGAAGATGTTCATAAAGCCATTTCCGGAATTAGCAAAGGTTTATTTGAAAAAGCTTTTTGCAAAATAATACCTGATCAGTTAACCAACTCCGATGAACATTGCTTGGTGATGCATGCTGATGGTGCCGGAACCAAATCATCTTTAGCTTATGTTTACTGGAAAGAGACAGGTGATTTATCAGTATGGAAAGGAATTGCACAGGATGCAGTGGTAATGAACTTAGATGATTTACTGTGTGTAGGAGCAACCAACAATATTTTGCTTTCATCTACAATAGGAAGAAATAAAAATTTAATCCCGGGTGAAGTGATAGCCGCAATCATCAACGGAACAGAAGAAATTCTTGAGGAACTTAGAAACCTCGGCATTGAAATTTATTCTACCGGAGGTGAAACGGCTGATGTGGGCGACCTAGTTCGAACCATAATTGTTGACTCTACAGTTACTGCAAGGATGCGTAGAGATGAGGTAATTGACAATTCTAAAATTCAAAGCGGAGATGTAATTGTCGGGTTATGCTCCTACGGACAAGCAACCTACGAGAAGGAATACAACGGAGGAATGGGCAGTAACGGTCTTACTTCCGCGCGGCATGATGTTTTCAGTAAATATATTTCGAAAAAATATCCTGAGAGTTACGACAAAAACCTACCAAAGGAAGTAGTTTACACCGGAAAGAAAAAACCACAATCCAAAATTAAAGTATCATACAAAAATCCTCAAGGAGAAAAAATAAAAGAAGATATTGATGCGGCAAAACTGATTCTCTCTCCTACACGCACCTATGCACCAATTATTCAGGAAGTGTTAAAACACCACCGAAAAGAAATTCATGGTATGGTGCACTGTAGCGGAGGAGGCCAAACTAAAGTGCTTCATTTCGTAAATAACCTTCACATCATAAAAGACAATCTTTTTAAAATCCCTCCATTGTTTCAATTGATTCAGAAGCAAAGCAAAACTTCATGGGAAGAAATGTACAAGGTCTTCAACATGGGTCATCGTTTTGAGTTGTATGTACCGGAGAAGATTGCAAAAAATATTATTTCTATTTCAAAATCGTTTAATGTTGATGCAAAAATTATTGGCCGAGTTGAATCATCTGTCCATAAAAAACTGAGCATCAAATCTGAGTTTGGTGAGTTCAATTATTAGATTGTTTCATTATTATCATTCCTTAAAAAATGCTTGAAAAATTATTTCATATAAAGAAACGCTACGAAGAGGTAGAACAAAAACTTGCAGATCCTTCTGTTATTGCTGACATGAAACAGTTCATGAAATTGAACAAAGAATACAGAGATCTTGAGGTTGTGGTAGAAGCTTATGAGAGCTATAAAAAAGTGATGGATGACATAGACGGTGCTAAACATATTTTGGAAAACGAGAAAGACAAGGATTTGTTGGAGATGGCACAAATGGAACTCGAAGAAAATCGGGTGAAACAGGAAAAGATGGAATCAGAAATAAAAATGATGCTGATTCCAAAAGATCCTGAAGATGATAAAAATTGTGTGATGGAAATAAGAGCAGGAACCGGTGGTGATGAGGCAAGTATTTTCGCAGGCGATTTATTTAGGATGTATGCAAAATACTGCGAGAAAAAAGGTTTGAAATATGAAGTAACGGATATGAATGAAGGAACCGTTGGTGGATTCAAGGAGGTTATAGTTGAAATTTCAGGAGCAGGTGCATACGGAATTTTAAAATTTGAATCCGGTGTTCATCGTGTTCAAAGAGTGCCTGCAACAGAGCAACAAGGCCGCGTACATACGTCTGCCGCTACTGTTGCAGTTTTACCGGAAGCAGAGGAAGTAGATGTAGAATTGAAAATGTCTGACATAGAAATGCAAACCGCTAGATCAGGTGGTGCCGGCGGACAGAACGTAAATAAAGTGGAAACGAAAGTGATGCTTACCCATAAGCCGACCGGCATAGTTGTAACATGTCAGGTAGAAAGATCTCAGCTGGGAAATAAAGAAAGGGCACTTGCTATTTTGAGAACTAAGCTCTATGAACTAGAGTTCAACAAACATCAGGAAGAAATATCCAAGAAGAGAAAAACTATGGTGAGTACAGGAGATCGCTCAGCAAAAATCAGAACATACAACTATCCGCAAAACAGAATTACTGACCACAGAATCGGAATGACAGTTTATAACTTGACTGAATTCATGAATGGAGACATACAAGAAATGATAGACGCATTACAGTTTGCAGAAAATGCAGAGAGACTAAAGGAAGGCGGACTTTAACATTGAATTAAAAATTGAAATTTAAAATAGATTTTGTATTTTTAATATAAATAATTTGAACATGAATTTAAAATTGTCTTTTACGCTTATCATTGTTTTATTATTGTTTTCCTGTAAACACAAACCTTATACTGAAAATGCGCCTCAGATAAGTTATTCTAACGATGTTAATCCGATTATTATGAATAACTGTGCTCAATCAGGGTGCCATGGATCCATAAATGCAGGACAATTTTCATTACTGGGATATGATAACCTGATTAAAGGAGGTGAGGTAAAATCCGGAGATCCAAAATCCAGTAAACTTTACAACTCAATTACTTCACTTGAAGAAGACGATTTAATGCCAAGATCCCCTTATTCAAGATTAAACGACGATAAGATTAAAATAATTTATTTATGGATTTTACAAGGTGCGAAAAACAATTAAATAAAATTTTTTTGTTATGAAAACTATCCTCAAATTCCTACTCTTGCCGGTATCAATTTTAATATTTCAAAGTTGTTATTACGACAATCTGGCCGAAATGCGTCCTGGATTAAATCTAAATAACAATTGTGATTCAACAGTCTCTATTGTCTCTTATTCCAACCATATAGTACCTATTTTAAATAATTCTTGTGGTACAAACAATACATGTCATGGAAGTAATAATATTAGTTCTGTTGATCTATCTAATTACTCTAGTGTTAGTACGTTTGCTCAAGGTTATTTTCTTTTTCATGTCGTTGAGTGGACTCCAAACTATGCCCAAATGCCAAAAGGTAGTCAGACCAAAATAAGCGCATGCAACAGAGCCTTGATAAGGCGATGGATAGAAGCAGGCGCACCAAATAATTAATTCCTATGAAGAAATTAAACCTACTTACTCTTATTGTTTTGCTTGGCTTCGTAAAAATTAAAAGCCAGAGCGATTCAACTGATTTGCTTAGTCTCATTGATCAGTCTCCGGTTAGAGATTACACCATTGCAACCTTTAAGGGTACCCGTCTAGTGAATTTTCATACGGTAGAAGTTCTAGGCAAACGTTGTCTTGATTTCAGAATTGCACATCGTTTTGGCGAATTAAACACTGGTGCTTATAATGCCTTTGGAATAGATGGAGGTGCCAACATCAGAATTGGACTTGAATACTCTCACGATGGCAGATTGATGTTTGGCGCCGGAAGAACCTCTTCCCAAAAAATTGTGGATGGTTTTTTAAAGTATAAGCTACTTAGGCAGACTACTGATAATAAAATGCCGATAACCCTTACTTTATTTTCAAGTGTGTTTTACACTTTTGAAAAAAAGAAAATAGGAAATTTTGATTATTACAATAACGTAACAGACAGGATGTCTTATTGTAACCAAATTATGATTGGAAGAAAATTCAATTCTAAATTTTCAATCCAATTAATAGGTGGAATGGTGCATTTCAATCTGGTTGAAAATTTCACTGATAAAAATGATTGTTATTTTGCAGGAGTTGTAAGTCGATACAAGATTACAAGTAGACAGGCAATAACACTTGAGTACGCGGCAAGGTTAAATAAATATTCACTAGATAAATATTATGATAGTTTTGCAATCGGTTATGATTTAGAAACCGGTGGCCATGTATTTCAGGTACATCTTACCAACTCATTTGCGCTCACAGAAAACCAGTTTTACATGTATACCAGAACCTCATGGAGCGACTGGGGTATAAGACTTGGATTTAACATTTCTAGAGTTTTTGCTATTGGCTCAGGGGGTTATTGACATACAAATTTTAGATTTTTACAATTAGCAAATTGATCTATATTTGAGTCATGAAAAAATACTTATTACTACATGCAATATTATTACTGTTTAACTCAGCTTATTCACAGGAAAAAACCATAGTTGAAGAAGATTTCTCATCAAATCATTATAATTGGTATGAAAAAAAAGCAGATAATTTTGACTGTTATATAAAAAAAGGTAAATATATACTTAGATCTAAAGACAATAAAGTTTATTGGAGTAGCATCAAGACAGAAATCGATGGAAATAATGAAAATTTTTCCTTCGAGGCTGCTTTTAATTTGATAGAGGGACCCGATAATTATGGATACGCCTTGGTATTTGGAATGAATAATGATGGCAAAGATTATAAGAGATTTTATGTAGCAAATTCAGGGCATTTTTTGATCGATCATTATTACGACAATTCTACTAAAGATATTACCAAATGGATCAAATGTGATAAGGTTAAAAAAGGAACGAATAAATTAAAAGTTGTTCGTAATTATAATTGCCTTAGTTTTTTCATCAATGACGAACTGGTTTATAATCATTGCCAGATAACATGGTTCGGTTCTAAATTTGGTTTTCAAGTTTCCGGAAATCAGGAAGTAGAGGTAGACGATGTTAAAATTACCTCAAGCCCAAAATTGGCTCCTAAAGTTGTTGAAGATTTTTCTAGTTTTAAAAAAGAAAATCTTGGAACTGAAATTAACACTAAATACGAAGAATTATGTCCGCTAATAGCGCCCGATGGAAATTCTATTTTTTTCGTTAGATATTCACCGTCAAATAAAGGAGGGGAAAAAGATCAAGACATATACTTTTCAGAACTTGACAAGAATGGCACCTGGACCGATGCAAAAAATATTGGAAGTCCAATTAATAATGATGCTCACAATTTTCCAATTTCGATATCACCGGACAATAATTCACTTTTGGTAGCAAACAAGTATAAACCAAATGGAGAATCCGATGGTAGTGGCATTTCTGTATCCTATCGTTTAGAAGGAAACAAATGGTCTGTACCTGTTAACCAGGAAATAATTGATTTTAAAAATAAAAATAAATACGTAGGTTATTTTTTGTGTTCTGACAATAAAACATTGCTTTCAGGACTACAAGACGATGACAGTTATGGAGAAAAGGATATCTGTGTTTCATTTTTAAGGTCAGATGGAAAATGGACTAAGCCGAAAAATTTAGGTCAAAAAATAAATACCGCTTGTGACGATTTTAATCCTTTTCTGGCCGCAGACGGTAAAACTCTATATTTCGCCTCTTACGGACATCAATCTTTTGGTAGCTCTGATATTTTTATGTCAAAAAGGTTAGATGATTCATGGACCAATTGGTCTGAACCTCTAAATCTAGGTCCATCAATTAACTCAGGAAACTGGGAGGGTAGTTTTTGTATTTCAGCAAAAGCCGATTATGCATACATAGTTTCCCAGCATGAAGCAATAGGCATGAGTGATATTTATAGAATTAAACTAACCGAAAATCAAAAACCTCAACCCGTAATATTAATTTCCGGTAAAGTTCTGGATTCAAAGTCTAAACTTCCACTTGAAGCATCAATAAGTTATTTTGACATCATAACTAAAAAAGAGGTTGGAACTGCAAAGTCTTTAAGTACGGATGGAAGCTACAAAATTGCATTGCCGGCTGGTAGGAAATACGGATTCAAAGCGACAAAAAAAGATTACTATTCCATTTCTGAAAATTTGACTTTAGATACATTAAATGATTACCTCGAAATAAAACGTGATTTATTTCTTTCACCACTTGAAGTTGGCCTTAGTATAAGACTCAACAACGTGTTTTTCGATAATAATAAATCCACTTTAAAAGAAGAATCTTTTGCAGAACTGGAACAACTACTCATTTTCATGAATGAAAATTCAAACATTTCAATACAAATTTCCGGTCATACTGATAATGTTGGGGCAGATGAATACAACTTAAAATTGTCACAACAAAGAACAGAATCAGTTGTAAAGTATTTGGTGGATAAAGGCATTACTTCCAAACGATTATTAGCAAAAGGATACGGTGAATCCAAACCAATTTCAATTAATGACACCGACGAGGGAAGAGCACAAAATAGAAGGGTTGAGTTTTCAATTCTCTCAAAGTAATTTTCTTTTTTCAATTAGTGAAAATCAATTAATTTATTTTATTTAAAACAGATAATTATTTAACAACTGAATAAAAATAAAAT
>JBKCIQ010000121.1:0-10502 GCA_046302135.1 Bacteroidota bacterium
TTTTTTTGCTATTCTATTTCCCATCAATTGACATTAAAAAATTAACTTTGTAAAAACTATATTGATTCAATTTTTACATGAAGGCATTTTGTCCTAAAGAAAAGAAAATAGCCATGTTAGGTGGTGGTCAACTTGGGAGAATGTTGATACAGGCAGCGACCGATTTGAATCTTGAAATCAATGTACTCGATCCTGATAGCAATGCACCATGTAAATATCTTACTCCAAAATTTTATCTTGGTGATCTTATGGATGAAAGAACTGTTTACGAATTTGGTAAAAAAGCCGATATTATCACAATTGAAATTGAAAACGTAAATACAGATGCTTTAAAAAGATTAGAGTCTGAAGGTAAAAAAGTTTTTCCTCAATCTGAAGTAATTGAAATGATTCAGGACAAAGGTGCACAGAAAATGTTTTACCAGCGAAACGAAATACCTACAGCAGATTTTTTTGTTGTGGAGAATAAATCACAAATAGAAAAATACGCCTCATTTTTTCCATTTTTCCAAAAGTTAAGAAAAGGCGGTTATGATGGAAAGGGAGTTAGAAAGTTGGTTAATCCTGCTGATTTAACTGATGCATTCGATGAACCAAGTGTATTGGAAATGCTCGTAGACTTTGACAAAGAGATATCAGTGATAGTGGCCCGTAATGTAGATGGAGAAATGAAATGTTTTCCGGTAGTGGAATGCGATTTTAATCGGGAAGCAAATCTCGTAGAATTTCTATTTTCGCCAGCAAGAATAAAAAAATCTATAGAAGAACAAGCCTACAATCTTGCAAGAAAGACTGCGGAAAAAATGGGAATTGTAGGCCTACTTGCCGTTGAAATGTTTGTAACAAAAGACGGTAAAGTTTTAGTAAACGAGGTAGCACCGCGTCCTCACAATAGCGGGCATCACACGATTGAGGCAAACCGAACTTCACAATTTGAACAACACCTGAGAGCAATAACCGGATTGCCGCTTGGTGACACCTCGATACTAACGCCGGGCGTTATGGTTAATTTACTTGGTGAAAAAGATAAATCAGGAACTGCAAAATATAAAGGCCTTGATCAAGTTCTTGAGATGAAGGGAGTACATGTACACCTTTACGGTAAAGAAAACACACGTCCATTCAGAAAAATGGGGCATGTTACCATAGTTGATGAAAACCTTGAAATTGCAAAGCAAAAAGCAAAAAAAATAAAAGATATTTTAAAAGTTACAACCTGATCATTAAAATATAAATTATGGGATCAAACATTAAAGTTGGAATTATTATGGGAAGTGCTTCTGACTTGAGTATCATGCAGGCGGCATCAGAAATTCTTAAAAATTTTGAAATTCATCACGAAATAAAAATTGTTTCCGCGCACCGTACACCTGAATTAATGGTTGAGTATGCAAAAAACGCCGCTCAAAGGGGAATCAAAGTTATCATTGCAGGTGCTGGAGGCGCCGCGCATCTTCCCGGAATGGTAGCATCACTTACTCCACTGCCTGTTATTGGAGTACCCGTCAAATCTTCTAATTCAATTGACGGATGGGACTCGCTTTTATCAATAGTGCAGATGCCAAATGGAGTTCCTGTGGCAACAGTGGCAGTAAATGCCGCGCAAAATGCCGGAATACTTGCCGCACAAATATTGGCTTGTAATGACTCAGATTTACTTTCAAAAGTTTCAGCGTTTAAAGAAGACCTTAAAAACAAGGTGATTGAATCTCAGAAAAAATTGGATTAATGGCAATCTTTTTAAAACTCACAGGAGTGCTACAAATCTTACTTGGATTTTTCGGAATCATTACTATTTTCAAGTTCCTTACCATCAAAAGATTTCATTTTACTAAATGCCAAAAATGTAATGAAAGTAGTTATTTATTAGAAAAGGAACTTTGCATAAAATGCTTATTTAGTACAAATGAAAATTTAGAAAGCTCGAGTTTAATAGTAGAAGAAGTCAATAAAAACATCATTAAAAAGAAAAAAACGGGAAATGCACTTATGATAACTATGATTGCATTAGCTATTTGCACAATAATTACAATTTTTCTTTCTTTTACAAAATAGTTAAGCAACAACACTAAAACCCTTTCTATTTCGTTATTTAAGCTAAATGCTTGCTGAATCAGTTCACAGAAATATTTTTTTATTTGGTCTGTTTCTAATTGCCATAGGACTTTCTGTAGGCGCTATATTTTTATCATTAGGAATAATTATTGTTAGCGGTAACTGGTTGATAGAGGGTAATTATTCAAATAAAATCTATGAAATAAAAACCAATAAATTTCTCTGGGTTTTTCTTTCTTTTTTCTTTTTACATATAATTGGTTTGCTTTGGAGCGATGACCTTTACTTTGGAGGGAACGACATTAAAGTAAAACTTCCGTTGTTTGCATTACCACTCGTGTTTGCTACCACAAAAAAGCTAAATGAAGCTGAGCTCAAATCATTGTTAATTATTTATTTACTCGGAATATTTTTTTCTACATTGTGGAGTATGGTTTTTTTCTTAGGCCTTAGAAATTTAGAGGCAAATGATGTACGAGGAATTTCCAGATTTTATTCCCATATCCGATTTTCCATGAATATTGTTTACGGTATTTTTATATCTATATATTTATCTGCAAATTTGGAAAATAAAATCAATAAAATCTTAATCGCAATTTGTGGTGTTTGGTTTACTGCATTTTTATTTATTCTTAGTTCATTAACTGGAATCGTTTTTTTTCTAATCCTTTTATTCTTATTACTTGTTTACCTTTCATTGCATCAAAAAAACAAAAATTTAAAATTTATTTTAATTGGAACAATAATTTCTTTCGTTGCCTTACCAGCGATTTATCTAATTAGTACCTACAACTATTTTTTCCCAATTATCGAGCAAGAAAATTCTAAATTGGAGCAATGGACACCTGCAGGTGATCTATATTTCCACGAAAAAGATCTATCTCGTGAGAACGGATATTTTGTTTGGAGACACATTTCATATAAAGAGCTGGAAAGTTCCTGGAACAAAAAGAGTAAAATTAATTTTAATGATCTTGACCAAAAGGGAAACTCAATTAAGTTTACTCTGATTAGGTATATGACCAGTTTGGGCCTGAAGAAAGACTCATTATCGTTTACAAAACTTCAAAATCAGGATATAAAAAATATTGAAAATGGGACCCCGAACTATAAACTTTCAACTGCCGGAACTTTGCAAAAAAGAGTTTACGATATGTTTTGGGAAATGAATGACTACCTCAATTATGGACACCTTCGCAACCATTCCATTATGGTAAGAGCGCTCTATTGGAAAACAGCATGGAAAATTATTAAGGAGAATGCTGTTTTCGGTGTTGGAATAGGTGATATTCAAGTCGAATTTGAAAAACACTATCTGCCTGAAAAAGTTTTTCATTCAAGAAGTGAAATGCGTCGAGCTCACAATCAGTATATAGAAATATGGGCCACTCTAGGTATTTTCGGATTATTGTTATTACTAATACTTACTTTTTACCCCTTAATCAAAAGCAAAGACCTTCATGTATTATTTTTGCCAATAGGATTAATACTTATGTTTTCAATGTTTACTGAGGACACCTTGGAGACTCAGGCAGGCGTTTCTCTGTTTGCCTTTTTTATTCCATTTTTTGTCTTTTTAGTTCACAGAGATGCTAAAGCAGATATCACCTCATGAACGCCGATTTCTCTTATGCAGTGGCAGTTCTGTGATTTACTGCAGTCCTCACAATTTTTTTCTTTTACAAGTACTTTTACTCTCTTTCCTAAAGGGCTCCATCTTCCAGGGTGTATTGGTCGCATGGGTGCAAACAATCCAATAGCTTTTTTATTTAATGCTGCTGCAATGTGCAAAGGACCAGTACTTGCAGCAACAATAGCACTCGATTCATTTATGAAGGCAATAAATTGAGATAAATTCATCTTACCGGTTAAATCTGTAACATTGGGATGCATATCAAAGATGTCTTTGCACATTTTACCTTCATCTGCACTACCTGAAATGAAAATTTTATATTTCTCACTTGGTAAATGTTTTATCAATTCAGAAAAATTTTCAAGCCCCCACTCTCTTGCACTGCCTTTTGATTTAGGATGCAAAATGATATTTTCCTTTTCTATAGAAAGTAAGCTCCTATATTTTTCTTCTAATAATGGTAACTTGATGAAACCATACCACTCATGTATTTTTTCTGCATCAGGAATTTTATCTAAACCAAGCGGCTGTAAAAGTTTAAAATTTAGCTGGGCTTCATGCAGATCAGAATTTTTTCTTGATAGGTTAACCAGCGAATTACAATGAAACCAATGCTGCATTCTGTTTTTCGTTCCTACTCTGATCTTGATTGCAGCTTTTTTCATTAAAGAAGAAATCTGCAGTTGTGGAAAAACATGCAAAACACAATCAATATTTTTAGTCTCCAAAAATGACATCTGTGAACTCACCGGTAAAGATGAAAGTTCATCGTAACTAATGAATTCATCGATGTTTGATGAAAGCGCAACAATTGGTGCTGTGTAATTTCTTGCCAAAAATGAGATCTTTGAGTTAGGATAATTCTCTCTAAGCCATCCCGCCATGGGGAGCGTTAGTACCACATCACCGATACTGTCTGTCCTGCTGATTAGAATATTTTTTAAATCAACTTTTACCATTATTTCTCCAAAGCTGTCTTAACTTAACGTACTTTATTTTTGTTGCCGCCGCTGAAATGTATGCAATCTTAAGCCCCGAAACACCATCTAAAATTCCAAGGTTAAAAAAATATCCTGATATAAAACGGAAAATAGGAGCCATAAATATTTTAATAAAAGAATATTTTTTACCTCTTTTAAATAAATCTTCAGCTGCAAGGTTAGAAAACTTTTCAGCCTGCTTCCAGTGTTGTTCTGAGTTGTAGTAAGAATAGTGGAGGCAATCACCTTTAAGTACATTTACTTCATCCGAATTATAACCTGAAAGCACTTCGTGTATTTCCCCTACCCACTTAACAAGAGTTCTATTAAAAATTCTGACTTTGAAATCAGGATACCAACCTCCGTGTTTTATAAAAACCCCACAATAATTGGTAATCCTTGCAAAACTGTACACTCCTTTCCAACCTTTAGCTTTTTCAGAAAGAATACTTCTCCTTAACTCATCAGAAAGTGCTTCATCTGCATCAAGAGAAAGTATCATGTTAAAAGAAGAAAGATCATTCCCAAAATTCTTCTGACGAGAGTAACCCATCCATTCTTTTCTATAAATTCTTGCTGAAAATTCAGCGGCAATTTCTAAAGTATTGTCTTTCGAACCCGAATCAACAATAATAATTTCATCTGCTACACCTTTAACACTTTCCAAACATCTCCGCAGGTTCTGTTCCTCATTTAAGGTAATTACAACAAGTGAAAGTCCTGAATTCATTATTTTGCAAATTTAAACTAATTGCAAGTAGCGTAATTGATGTAAGTAAAATGTATAGATAAATAAAAAAAACCTATATTTGCACCCCAAATTAAAAAACAATAAAATGAGAACAGTATCATTGAGCGGTTCGTTACGTACGAACGTAGGGAGTAAAGATGCTGCCCAACTCCGCGCTAAAGGTTTAGTACCATGTGTAGTTTACGGAGGAAAAGAGCAAGTACATTTTTCAGTTGAAGAACGTCAGTTTAAGCCAATTATCTACACACCTGAAGCTTGTGTTGTAGAAATTAATGTTGATGGCAAGCAGTTCAAAACTGTTCTTCAGGATTCCCAATATCATAAAATTACTGATCAGATTATACATGCTGATTTTCTTGAGATTCTACCTGGTAAGGCTGTTACAATGGCCATTCCTGTTAAATTACACGGACAATCAAAAGGTGTTAAAGACGGAGGTAAATTGGTGCAAAAATTCAGGAAAATGAACCTTAGAGGATTGATTGAAAAAATGCCTCAAAACATTGACATCAATATAGAAGATTTGGCAATTGGAAAATCTATTACGCCTGCAGACATATCTATTGACGGAATTACTATTTTGCACCCGTCCAACATATCGATTGTAAGTGTGGCTTCGACTCGTAATGCAGTTGAAGAAACTCCTGCTGCTGGTGCACCTGCCGCCAAAAAGTAAAACATTTTAAACTATCCTTAGTACCCTAAGGATAGTTTATCTTACTACAGAACAATATCTATATGCAGATTCAGGTTCTAAAATCCAAGATCCATCGTGTAAAAGTTACCGAGGCAAATGCGCATTATATTGGTAGTATTACAATTGATGAAGATTTGATGGACGCAGTCAACCTGATTGAAAACGAAAAGGTACTAGTTGCAGACATTGATAATGGAAACCGATTCGAAACCTACGTAATAAAAGGTAAAAGAGGCTCAGGAATAATTTGCCTTAATGGTGCAACAGCACGACTCGTTGAAGTAGGTGACTTACTAATAATCATGAGTTTTGCAACTATGGAATTTGAAACAGCTAAAACTTTCAAACCATGGGTAGTGTTTCCAAATAGCGAGACCAACCTAGTTTCAAATTAGTTTTTTTCATATCTTTCAAACTACAATAATTTCTAAGGTTTCAAACATTTGAACTTTTAGGGTATTTATGGTTACTATAATTAGAAAAAAGTGAAGTCTAAAATAATAAACATTATTAAGCTCGTTGTTTTCTTCTCCATAGGAATTTTACTGGTTTGGTTATCATTCAAAGATTTATCAGATAATGACATTTCAGAGATAAAAAAATCATTCCTTAATGCCAATTATTTCTGGTTATTCGTTTCTATATGTATTGGCATGTTAAGCCATATCATAAGAGCCCACCGATGGAATATGCTGGCAGATTCACTGGGTTACAAACCAAAATTCAGTAATTCATTTTTTGCAGTTATGGTCGGGTATTTAGTTAATTATGGTGTTCCAAGACTTGGAGAAATTTCAAGATGCACCGTTCTAAACAAATATGAAAAAATACCATTCACTCAGTCTTTCGGCACGGTGGTAGCCGAACGAGTGCTTGACCTAATCTTTTATTTTTTAATTGTCATTACCATGATATTTACACAATATCAAAAAATTTCGGAATACCTAAATAAACATGTTTATCCGTTACTAGAGGATAAAATGAATTTAATAACCGGAAATAAAATAATAGTAATCTCCATTATTGGCACAATATGTATTTCATTGATTTTGATGTTTTTTTTAAGGTCAAAAATTAAAGGTTTGCTGTCATCAAAAATCGGAGGTTTCATCAAAGGTTTTTATGACGGATTAATAAGTGTAAAAAATGTAAAGAGGCCATTACTATTCTTGGTTTACACTGCACTAATATGGGTATGCTATTACCTTGCGCTCTATACCTGTTTATTATGCTTACCGGAATCTTCAGCTTTCGGTTTTGATACTGGCATTACAGCTTTTGTGTTCGGATCACTTACTGTAATGATAACGCCCGGTGGAATTGGTGCATATCCTTATGCAATTCAAAAAGTTTTACTTTTAATTTACGGTGTAAATGAGGCATTAGGTGCTTCTATCGGTTGGCTCTCTTGGTCAGAAAGTTTAGTTGTAATTGTGCTAACGGGAGTGCTTTCATTCATACTATTACCATTAATGAACAAAAATTATTTGCCTGAAATAAAAAGTAACAAAACAGCCAGCTAAAAATGCACCTGCATAAAATCATTGATAAGATTAAAAATAAAAATGATTTAAGTAATCTTAAAAATCAGCTATTATTATCAAACAAAAAACTTGTCTTCACGAATGGATGTTTTGATATACTACACAGAGGTCACATAGAATACCTCGCAAAAAGTGCAGATCTAGGAGATTTTCTGTTAGTTGGCGTGAATTCAGATGCATCCGTTAGACGACTCAATAAATCTCCGGAACGACCAATCAATGATGAATACACGAGATGTATAAATTTAGCCGCCTTACAGTTTATAGGTGCAGTTGTAATTTTTGATGAAGACAATCCATTAAATTTGATAAAAACAATAGTGCCGGATTTTTTGGTAAAGGGTGGTGACTACGATGCCGATGAAACAGATCAAAACTCCAAAAAATATATAATCGGTTCGGATATAGTTAAAAGCAGTGGAGGAATAGTTATAACTATTCCTTTGGTTGAAGGTTATTCCACAACACATATAATTGAAAAGATCAGAAAAAAATAAAAGTGTTCATAAACCTTTAATTAAAAAAAATAATTTATTCGAAATGAAGAATTGAATTGAATTAATTTCATAAAAATTTCTTCGGTTGAATCCCATTCGGAAGTTAATTGGTCAAACTGCAATTTACGGGTTAAGCACAATAATTGCCCGTACTGCGAACTATCTAATCCTTACCCCGCTTTATACATATGTATTCAGGAACCAGGAAGAGTTTGGAATTAACACAGAGATTTATGCTTACATCTCATTCCTAAATATCATTCTTACTTACGGAATGGAAACCGCGTTTTTCAATTTTTATTCCAAGAAAGAAGAAAAACAAAAAATCTATTCAACGGCTTTAATATCTCTGATAGCTTCAAGTATTTCATTTCTAATAATTGGAATATTGTTAGCAGGTAGTATTTCGAAATGGATGGGATATGCCAATCAGGAAAGTTTTATTGTTTGGATGATATTGATTATTTGCAGTGATGCGCTTATGGTTATTCCTTTTGCAAGATTACGCTCTGAAAACAAAGCAGGCAGGTTTGCATTGATTAAAACATTGAATATTCTTGTAAATATTTTATTCAATCTTTTTTTTATAGTGTGGTGCAAAAATCAGTTTGCAATTAACCCTGAATCATTTTTTGGAAAACTTTATAATCCTACAATTGGTATTGGTTACGGCTTTCTCTCAAATGTAATTGCCAACGTTTTTACATTGATGTTGTTAATGAAAGAGTTTACCGGAATTAAATATTTTTTTGATAAGGCAATATGGAGACAAATGATCATCTATGCCTCACCATTAATTATCGTAGGCTTCGCGGGAATGATCAACGAAACATTTGACAGAATAATACTAGGCAAAATTTTACCTGAAGCAATAGCGAGAAAAGAGATTGGAATTTATGGGGCCTGCTACAAACTGTCAATTATTATGACAATATTCATTCAGGCCTTTAGATTTGCGGCAGAACCCTTTTTCTTTAATAACGCGACAGAAAAAAATTCCAAATCGACTAATGCGCAGGTAACTAAGTATTTCGTTTTATTCTGCTCATTTATTTTTCTCGGTACTATGATGAATATTTCATGGTTAAAATACTTCATAAGTGAACCCTATTGGGCTGGATTGTCAGTTGTACCTATACTATTAATTGCAAATTTATTCCTTGGTGTTTACTACAACTTGTCAATATGGTATAAACTAACAGAACAAACAAAATTCGGAGCATACATCACAATTTCCGGTGCAGTTATCACACTTGTAGTAAATTTTGTCTTCATACCTTCATACTCGTACGTTGCCTCCGCTTGGGCAACATTTTTTTCTTACGGCATCATGATGATAACATCTTATATACTTGGACAGAAACATTATCCGATCAAATACAACATAAAAAAAATGAGTTTTTTCTTTTTTATTGCAGTCGCATTTTATTTAATTTCTTTACTTTACAAGGGGAGATTTCCGGAAAATTTAAATTATATCGAACCAACAATTAATAATTTATTTTTATTGATTTTCGGTTGGTTGATTTACAAAATTGAAATTTCAAAATTAATTCAGAAAAAATCCGATGAGCGAATCAGTTAAAATCAAAAATAAAAGTAAACACCCCCTTCCTTCATACGCCACTCCATTAAGCGCCGGAATGGATCTAAGAGCAGATATAGCAAATGAAATAGTGATGAAACCTATGGAAAGAGTTGTTGTTCCTACGGGTTTGTACATTGAGCTTCCTGCAGGAATTGAAGCGCAAATTCGCCCCAGAAGTGGCCTGGCATTTAAAAACGGCATTACAGTATTAAATTCTCCGGGTACAATTGACGCTGACTACAGAGGGGAAATAAAAGTGCTACTCATCAATTTATCTGAATCTGAATTCATTGTTAAAGACGGAGAAAGAATAGCACAAATGGTGATATGTAAACATGAAAAAATATCATGGTTAACAACTGAAGAATTAAGCGGAACGGAGAGAGGCTCAGGCGGATTTGGAAGTACTGGTTTATAATAATTTTTCACGTAAAAAACAATAATTATATCCTTTTTTTTTTGGCATTTTTTTCCACAATTTGTGCGATTTTGCTTAAGTTTGGCGCCCGATTTAACAATTGTCTAAGGTTCAATATAAATACAACACTAGAACTCTCAGCTATGAAAAAGTTGAGAATAAACCATACAGGAGAATATCAGGTATTTTATCTTATGTGATTACCGCATTGGTATTTGGTACAGGTGCTTGGTTTATTGGAACATTTTTCTTTGGTGCGCCCTCAGACAAGAAATCCGCGCGTGAACTTGAATTTATGAAGTTACAGTATAAGGCTTTGGAGAATAAAGTACAATTGGT
>JBKCIQ010000122.1:0-52864 GCA_046302135.1 Bacteroidota bacterium
ACCTGTATTACCGGATGTCCCTTCAATTATTGTTCCTCCTGGTTTAAGCATTCCCGATTTCTCCGCGTCCTCTACCATTTTAAGAGCCATTCTGTCTTTAATTGAATTACCCGGATTGAAAGTTTCAACTTTCGCCAAAATAGTTGCGGGAATTTCAGGGCACAGTTTATTGATTTTAACCATCGGTGTATTTCCGATAGTTTCTAGTATGTTGTTACTGATTTTTCTTAGCATTGAAAGTTTTTTTCTTTTTTAAAATCCTCTAAACAAAATTACTCATATTTTTACATGAGCATTCTTCACTTTTCTTAGATGAATGATTAATTTTGAAATGATTTTAACATCCTGATGAAATGAAATTGATAAAAATATCCGGATTCTTGTCTTTGTTTTTTGGAACGTTGGCAACTATTTTTACATTTAAACTGCTTTTTTTTGCTATTCCTTCTTCTATTCTGGGATATATTTTCTCAACCCTTTTTATATTCCTTAACACAAAACATGATATAAAAAAAAGTTTTTTTAATCAGGGAACTGTTGGAATGGTTCTTAGTTCTGTGCCTATATTATTGGTGCTCTATGTAATCTTTAGTACATAAAATTTTGGAGGCAATAACAAAATATTTTAAGCTAGTAAAATTCAGTCATACAATTTTTGCACTGCCGTTCGCCGTAGTTGGATTCTTCCTTGGTATTGAAAATTTAAAATCCGAAGGTAGTACAGATCATAATCATTTTTACACTTTTTTGTTGATGCTGGGTTGTATGGTAACAGCACGAAGTTCAGCAATGGCTTTTAATCGTTATGCAGACAGAAAATTTGATGCTAAAAACGCTCGAACAAAAAATAGGGAAATTCCATCGGGACTAATAAATGAAAAATCTGCATTATTGTTCGTGATTGTAAATTCAATTCTATTTGTTGTTTGCACTTATTTTATAAATTCATTATGTTTTTATCTTTCTCCTGTTGCATTGTTGGTTATTTTATCATACAGTTTTATGAAGAGATTCACTTCACTGTGTCATATTGTTCTCGGCCTGGGATTATCGCTCGCTCCTATAGGGTCTTTTCTTTCAGTTACAGGAAAATTTCAATTAATTCCTATTTTACTTTCATTATCTGTATTGTTTTGGGTCAGTGGGTTTGATATAATTTACGCTCTTCAGGATGAAAGTTTTGATCGCGAAAACAACCTGCACTCTATTCCGGTGTTGTTAGGTAGGAAGAGTTCTATGAAATTATCATCCTTTTTTCATTTAACTAGTTCCTCATTGATTTTTTTCACAGGCTACCTAGGATCATTTAATTGGTTGTATTGGATAGGTGCTTCATTGTTTTTCTTCTTTTTGATCTATCAACACAGTCTTGTAAAAGAGAATGACCTCAGTAAAGTAAATCTGGCATTTTTTACAATGAATGGTATTGCCAGTATTGTTTTCGGACTGATAACAATTATTTCTTTATTTCTTATTTAGTTTAGCCCGATTGAAAAACAAAGGCGTTTATAAAAAATGGATTTTAAGAATTTTTTTTGGCTTGATTAGTCTGAATTTGATTGGTTTAGTTTCTTCCTATTATTGGATTGAAAAATCAACTTCAAAGCGAATTTTTAATAACCTTTATGATGTTCCTGTAAACAATGTGGGTCTTGTGTTAGGGACTTCAAAAAATAGTTCCCAAGGAAAAAAGAATTTATTTTTTTTCTACCGTATTAAGGCAGCCGCAGAATTATATAAGGCCGGAAGAATAAAACACATATTGGTTAGTGGAGACAATCGCACAGCATATTATGATGAGCCTACGGATATGAAGCTTGCTTTAATCGCCCAAGGAATTCCTGAAAATAAAATTACTCTTGATTTTGCAGGCTTAAGAACTTTTGATTCAGTAGTGAGGTGTCATGAAATTTTTGGTCAAAATAATTTCACCATAATTTCACAGGATTTTCAAAATAGAAGAGCACTTTTTATCGCTGATCATATTTCGGGAACAAAAGCTGTAGCATTTAACGCTGATAATGTTTCTTTTACAAGCAAGCCCAAAACATTTGTTCGAGAGATTGGTGCAAGATTCAAATGTGTTTTAGATTTATATCTTTTAAAGACTAAACCCAGACATCTCGGGAAAAAAGAATTTATTAACGTGAATTGATTTCTTCCCGAATCAAAGAAATCAAATTTGATTTCTAATCATAGTAAATTAAACAAGGTTTTTTTGGATGCATTAAACAAAAAAAGCATACCATCTGAAGTATGCTTTTTGAGAGTGATCCCGCTGGGATTCGAACCCAGGACCCTTACATTAAAAGTGTAATGCTCTACCTGCTGAGCTACGGAATCAACACTTTTTAATCAACACCGTTGATTTTGTTGAACTTAAAGAACTCCCTTGTTTCGGGGTGCAAATATACATTTACCTTTCACACTTCCCAAATATTTTTTATTTTTTTTTATATCGTTATCAAAAGTAATTCACATTTGTATGTATTCTAATGAAAGATGTAATTTTAAATAGTTTTATGGAGCAAATAATAATTATTCCGCTAAAAGGTATTGAAGGATTGTTTTTTGGTTCATCAGTTGAACAAACAATTATAATGTTTGGTGATCCCGATGAAAAAGAGAATATCAAAGATGAAATTACCGAAGCAGAGTCTTTGGTTTTTCATTACTGGAAAAAAGGCTTTTCTCTCTTTTTTAATCAGGAAGTCAATATGAAATTAACCTGTTTCGAAGTTGATGCTAAAGAAACCTTGCTTTTCGGCGAGCGCATATTTGAAATGAATGAGAACGAAATAATTGAATTGTTTAAAAAAAATGGATTTTTATTATCAGAGACAGAAAACCATGAGTGGGGAGAAAAAAGATTGAGTTTTGACGATGCGTTAATGGATCTGTATTTTGAAAATGGCAGTCTGGTATCAGTCAATTTTGGACATTTACCCGGAAGTAAAAACTTTTATTTTCTGCCCAATTGACAATCTTTAATTGATTGATCTTACATAACAACATTCTAAAAGACTAAATTTGCAAATATAAAATCAACATTATGCCAGGAACGGAACTTTTCGGTAACGAAGAAAAAAAAGAAGTGAATGATGTACTGGATACAGGAATTCTTTTTCGTTACAACCACGACGCTCAAAGAAATAACATTTGGAAGGCTCGTGAATTCGAAGCCGAAGTAAAAAAAATAACAGGAGCTAAATTTGCTCATGCAGTATCCAGCGGATCTACGGCTGTTGCAGCTGCGCTTGCCGCAAGCGGAATTGGCGCAGGTGATGAAGTAATTGTACCACCATTTACCTATGTTGCAACCGTTGAAGCAGTACTTTTTGTGGGAGCAATTCCTGTTTTTGCTGAGATTGATGAAACATTGTGCCTTAGCGCAGAAGGTATACTAAAGGCGTTAACACCTAAAACCAAAGCTGTATGTTTGGTTCACATGTGCGGCGGAATGGCCGAAATGGATTCTATCATGAAAGTGATCAATGAAAAAAATCTGATACTTGTTGAAGATGCAGGGCAAGCATTCGCAGCCTCATACAAAGGTGTTGCAACAGGATTGTGGGGTAGTGCAGGATCTTATTCTTTTGATTTCTTCAAAATTGCAACTGCAGGTGAAGGTGGTGTTATGGTTACCAACGACGAAGAGCTTTATAAAAAGGCCGATAATTATTGCGATCATGGTCACGATCACGTTGGTAATAATCGCGGAATGGAAAACCATCCTTATATCGGATTCAATTATAGAATCTCTGAGTTACACGCTGCAGTAGGCTTGGCGCAAACCAGAAAAGTTCCATTTATAAGAGAAAAAAATAACTACAATAAAAAGTTTCTTGTAAGCCAACTTTCTAAAACAACAGGAATTGATTTTGCCAAAATTTGCGATCCTGATGGAGATTCGGCAACTTTTCTTAATCTATTACTTCCTGATACCGCTTCCGCAAAGCGAACAGTAGAGGAATTTAACAATGCAGGCGTTGGTGGATTCAATTATTGGTTTACCAATATGTATCATTTCATTAATCAGTGGGAACACATTAAGGAATTGCGTACAGTTTCAAAATTACCAATTCAAATTTTGGGAAATCATCAAGATTATAAAAATCTTTCCTTACCCAAATCTCAGGAAGTTATTGGGAGACTGATTTCATTCGGAATCCGTTGTACCTGGACAGAAGATGAGATGAAAAATCTTGCAGAAAAAATTTCATCTTGCGTCTCAAATGCCTTAAGTAAAGTTCACGCATAAATAATTTTTTATGCAGCATAAAAATTTTAAAAACATTGACAAAGTAGTCTTCGGGCGTGGATCATTTTCTATGATGGATGAAATCCTGGCTCCGTTGAGAAATGAAAACAATAAATACATTGTTTTTATTGTAGATAATTTTTTCAAAGGAAAAGAGCTTTCTGAAAAAATACCTGCAAAGAGTGAAGATCTTGTTATTTTTGAAGATGTAGATCAGCACGAACCAACCACAGAGCAAATTGATCTTTTGCGAGATAAAATTTTAAATGAGAAGGGGCTTCCTTCGGGGGTTGTTGGTATAGGAGGTGGAAGCATAATGGATATTGCTAAAGCACTTGCTTTGATGCTGACCAACGAGGGGTCATCAGAATTATATCAGGGACTAAACCTCATTAAAAAACCGGGTGTTTATCATTTGGGGGTACCAACAATTTCAGGAACTGGTGCCGAATGCTCAAGTACCGCGGTGTTAACAGGTCCTGTAAAAAAATTAGGCCTTAAATGTGAGTGGACGGTTTTTAATCAAGTGATTCTTGATCCCGAGCTGATTGCTTCCGTACCTGATGATTGGTGGTTTAATACCGGAATGGATACTTTTATTCATTGTGTTGAATCTGAATCCGGAATCTTGAATAATGCTTTTTCGCATGCTTACGCGGAACAGGCACTCAAACTTTGTTATGATGTTTTTTTGAATGAAGGGAGCGGAAGAAGTGCTGAAAATGATGACAAATTGATGGTTGCTTCACTCATGGGTGGTTTAAGTTTGAGTTATTCTGAAGTTGGAGTTTGTCACGCCTTGTCTTATGGTCTCTCTAAGATTTTAGATTACAGACACTGTTATGCTAATTGCGTAGCCTTTCAGCATTTGGCAGATATTTATCCTTCAGGTGTTTCCGAGTTTACAAAGATGGTTGAAAAACATAATATTAAACTTCCGCAGAATTTGTCCTCTTCATGGTCAGATGAAACCGTTAACAAAATGGCTCACGTGTCTTTCAACCTTCCTCATATGTGGCATCATGCATTTGGAGAAAACTGGAAAGCGAAAGTAAATATCGAGTGGATTGAATCTTTATTCAGAAGAATGTAATAGTACCATGAGAATTCTTGGAATTATTCCTGCTCGATATGCTTCTACCAGATTTCCCGGTAAGCCATTAGCTCAGATTCTTGGAAAAAGTATGATTCAAAGAGTTTACGAGCAAGCATTAAAATCTGAATTGCTTACAGATGTTGTTGTTGCTACAGACGACCAGCGAATAGCAAATCATGTTTCATCTTTCGGAGGCAAATATGCTATTACGGCTGAAAATCATCCAAGCGGCACAGACAGATGTTTTGAAGCTTTGAATAATTTTGGACTTAATTACGATTATGTGATCAATATTCAGGGAGACGAACCTTTTATCGATCCCACTCAAATAGATTTGCTTGCCGGTATTTGTGATGGAAAAACAGAACTAGCAACATTAATGATTCGATGTAATTCTCATGACGTTCTGTTTGATAAAGGCGAAGTAAAAATTGTAATGAACCCAAATAATGAAGCAATTTATTTTTCAAGAGAAGTAATTCCTCATTTGAAAAATGTGCCTGAGGAGGAATGGCACCATCACTTCAAATATTTTCGCCATGTTGGTATGTACGCCTACCGTAAAGACATACTTGAAAAAATCACTAAACTAAAACCTTCTTCTTTGGAAATTGCTGAGTCTTTAGAGCAGCTCAGATGGCTAGAAAATGGTTTCAAAGTTAAATTGGCTGAGACCAATTTTGACTCACATTGTGTAGATACACCGGAAGATATTGAAAAGGTTTTAACATTGATGAAGATTCCTAGGTAACTATTTTCTTTTTCAAAAAAAATTCCTGTTTGAATAAATTCTTACATATTTTAGAAATCTATGTTTTTCATTTCACTGATTGTGTTGGTTATTTGATTGAAAATGTATTTAATTTTACTCAGTTAAATATTTTATGAAAAGAAGGTTTATTTTACTCGCTTTTATTTTTTCTTTTATAATTTTTTCATGTCCGATAAAAGCAGAAAAAATAAAAATAATTATAAGACAACAACAACAGCCCTTTGCATTTGAGAAGGACGGAAAGTTTGTTGGCTATGCCTATGAACTTTGGGAACAAGTTGCCAAGGAGGCAGGGCTTGAATTTGATGTTTCTAAAGGAAAAAATGCGACAGAAGTTATTAATGTAGTTAAAAATAAGAATGCAGATGTTGCTGTTGGTGCCTTAAGTGTTACGGCGCAAAGGGAAGACGTTATTGATTTTGCTCAACCATTTTTTGATTCAGGTTTACAAATACTGGTTAAGGGTGGTAATGATTCTGGATTTTTGAGCAGTATTTGGCAAATACTCTCAAGTATATTCAGTTGGCAGGTAATTGGTCTGGTAGTTATAATGTTTGTTCTTATGGCTGTTGTTTCTCATTTGGTTTGGCTTTATGAACACAAGGTAAATGAGAATATGTGGCCAAAAAATTACAAAAAAGGTATTTGGGAATCCTTTTGGTGGACCATTAGTATGCTTTTGGTGGGCGGCGCTGATAACAAAGGTCCAATTGGAGTTGGTGGGAGAGTTGTTGCAATCGCATGGATGTTTCTTAGCATAATATTTATTTCCATGCTTACAGCTACCTTCACAACTTCATTAACAGTGAAGTCATTAAAAGCTGAAATCAACGGTCCCGAGGATTTAGAAGGTAAAACGGTTGCAACAGTTAAAGGATCAACAGCTGAGACATGGCTTAAAAATAAAGGCTCAAACGTATTAACTTTTGATGATGTAAATATTTGTATTAAACAATTAAAGAAAGGTAAGGTAAAAGCTGTTGTTTATGACTTTCCAATTATCCAGTATGCAATTAATCAATTGGAAGATGAAGAATTAATGTTGGTTGGACCTGTTTTCGAAAGACAGAATTACGCCTTTGCCCTTCAAAGCGGAAGTAATTTACGGGAAAGGATAAATCACGCTCTTTTATTACTTAATGAACGTGGTGTGGCTATGGAGTTGAAAAAAAAATGGTTTGGAGTCCAAAATTAAATTTTGCTTTTGGCTTTTGACCTTTATTTTACTATTCTTTCATGATAATTTTATTACCTGATTTATTTTAATTTATTAAAATCTATTCATATCTTTCAACAACTTTTAAATAATCACGATACATGAAAAAGTCAATACTCACTGTCGCTTCATTTTTACTTTTAGGGAGTTTCTACTCTCAGGATATTTTACCTTGTGGAACTGATGAAGCCATGAAGAAAGAGTTTCAACTTCACCCTGAGTTATACCAGGAATTTTTACAAAGAGAAAAGGATTTGGAAAAGCAAGATGCGATTGCTTTTCAGAACGCTTACCGTTCAAACGAAAGTAATTCAAAGTCAATGCCTCCTGTATACATCATTCCTGTTGTATTTCATATTCTCCATCAGTACGGCCCCGAGAATATTTCCGATGCACAAATCTATGACCAGATGAATATTCTGAATCGTGATTTCAGAAAATTAAATCCGGATACTTCAATAACAGTAAATGCATTTAAAAATATTGCTGCTGACGCAGAAATAGAGTTCAGGCTTGCTAAAATAGATCCTAATGGTAATTGCACGAATGGTATTGTAAGACATTTAGATGCCAATACCAATTGGCCAAACAGTTCATCTGCATATACCTATACATGGCCTAGAAATAAGTATTTGAATATTTACGTCGTAAAGACAATATCAAGCGGAGCGGCAGGCTATACATATTTGCCTGGTACCACTACGGCTTCTATGGACGCAATTGTTATTTTAAATAATTATGTTGGAAGTATAGGATCAGGTAATCCAGGTACATCAAGAGCGCTTACTCACGAAATTGGACATTGGTTAAATCTTCAACATGTCTGGGGAAGTACCAATAATCCCGGTGTTTCATGCGGCAACGATGGAGTTACAGATACTCCTGTAACCAAAGGATATTATGGTTCTTGTCCTCTTTCAAATTGCAGTATTTGTAATGCTTCAATACAAGAGAATGTTCAGAATTACATGGAATATTCTTATTGCTCTACCATGTTTACGGCCGGACAAAAAACAAGAATGAGAACCGCTCTTACTTCATCTACTGCGAGCAGAAATAACCTATGGACATCAACTAATCTAGCCGCAACCGGAGTAAGCCCTGTCGGTCCTGATTGTGCACCTGTTGCAGATTTTAAGGCAAATAATACTTATGTGTGTACCAATGCCAACGTTACTTTCTCAGACTTATCATGGAACGGGCAACCTAGTTCATGGTCATGGTCATTTCCAGGTGGCAGTCCTTCAACCTCTACTGATTCAGTTCCTCTGGTTTCTTATCCTACTCCGGGTGTTTATCCGGTTTCCTTTACTGTTACTAACGCCCAAGGATCAACTAACGTAACAAAGAATAATTACATAACAGTATTCAGTTCTACTGCCACTTATCAGGGCCCATGGCAGGAAGGATATGAAACCTCTGCAATTCCTAATTCCGATTGGACTATAGTTAATAACGGTGGTGTTACCTGGACAAGAACAAGTAATGCTGCTGCAACGGGAACTTACAGCATGTATCTTCAAAATACCCAAAACACTGCGTTGTCAACTGACGAAGCGTTATCACCATCAATAAATCTTTCTGCTATAAATAGTCCTACTATGACTTTTAAAGTTGCATATGCGCAGAAGAATTCAAGTCAGAATGACTATCTGAAAGTTTACGTTTCTGCAAACTGTGGCGCTTCATGGTCATTGAAATACACAAAATCAAGTTCTCAACTTCAAACCTTGGGTACAGGAGTGTATCAAAGTGCAGCGTTTACGCCTACTGCAAATCAATGGAGAACGGAAACAATCAATATTAATAACGTTTCCAGTTTGAGCAATGTTAAATTTAAGTTCGCCTTTACCTGCGATTCGTCAACCTCAGGAAATAACATTTACATTGACGATATAAACATTGTAAGTAGTTCTGTTGGAATAGATAATGAAATAGAAAACACGCTTAATTATTTTATAGCTCCTAATCCTGCAAATGATTTGAGTTTTGTTAATTTCAATCTTATTGGTAAATCTCAAATCAAGCTATACGTAACGGATTTAATGGGTAAATGTATCGAAACGATTACTGATTCTTCTCTTGAGCCTGGAGAATACAGATTTACACTTGGCGATAAATTTCAGTATTCCTCCGGAATTTACTTTGTAAACCTTATGGTTAACAACAAGATTCAAACAAGAAAGTTGATACTTAACAAATGATGTCGATTCATATAATATTTTTTTTTAACGATTCGATTGCTAAATTTGTAATTAAATAAAAATTACTATGATAAAAAATCTACTTACCACGGTATTAACTTCTGCTGTGATCGTTGTTTCTGCACAACAATTGCCCAACTCAGGGTTTGAAAATTGGACTTCCGGAAATCCTACAGGCTGGGGTTCTGCTGACGATATGCTATCATCAACCGGTCTTATTTCAGGTACAACGCTTGAGACACAAGTATCTCCGGGAAATTCCGGCTCCTCAGCATGCGAATTGAAAACTCAAACTGTTACATTACTTCTAGTAGGAAGCTTTGATGTTCCGGGTATTGTAAACAGTGGTCCTTTAACTCTTGATTTGGCCTCAGGAGCTCCAAGTTTTGGAAGAATCCCTTATACAGCCATGCCGAGTGGTTACTCCTTCTACTACAAGTACGCGCCGGTTAATGGTGACACTGCGGCAACAATTTGCTATTTCACTAAATGGAATAGTTCAACCAACTCTAGAGACACTGTAGGTGGTGGAGGTACTCTAATAAATGGTACTACCTCAGGTTTTACAATGTTAACTGTTCCAATTACCTGGGCGGGTACAACTGCACCTGATTCAGTTCAGATGTTTTTCCTTTCTTCTGCAGGCGCAGCTCCTCAGATAAATACCTCGCTCATTATTGATGATATCAATATGATTGTGCCTATAGGGATGAATGAGCAAGTTTCTGTTCCTTTCAGTGTGTTTCCTAATCCTGCAACTGATCACGTAAACATTGTATGTAAAGATAATCGTGCCTCAAAAGTTGAGGTTTATGATTTTACAGGTAAAAGAGTAGCTTTCGATAATTTTGTTGATAGCAAAGTCAGAGTTAATACCGAATCACTTCCTGGTGGAGTTTATATTTACAGAGTAATTGATTCAAATGGAAAAGAGTTAAGGAGTAGTAAATTTTCTGTTGCTAAATAATAGTTACCGTTAGATTTTAAAAAGCCATCTTAATGATGGCTTTTTTTATTCAATTTATTTCTGAAAAAAATAACTTTGAAATCGATAATAAATGATTTGTAATTTTTGATAAATAATTTAAAACTAATAATGAGAAATAAACTCGCATTTTTATCTGTCTGTATATTAATTTCTGCTTTATCTTTTTCGCAAAAAAAGGCAGTAGAAATAATTGGAAACTGGAAAGGGACATTAAGTAATGATAAATCAACGCGTCAATTAATCGTCGTTATTACTGATGCCTACATTGATGATTTTGGAAAATATTATGGCATTAAAGGGTATTCAACAGTCGATGAAAAAAATAAAACTTACTTTGCAAACAGTGATACAAAGGACATCACGCAGTGTACCACAATCTTTAGGCTATTTGAACCGAAAAATGGTAATCTAAGAAGTAATGGGGTGTTCGAACTGCATTTGTATTGTGCAGGCTGTGAAGGAGTCGAAGATGATTCTGAATCTCGATCTGAAAATGATATTTGTGGAGAGTGGAAATCTTATGATGGTAAATTAATGCGTTATGTAAAATTGGAAAGGAAATAATAATTGGTTTTTGTGTCAGGAACTATTTCTAATTCAATTTTTCTTGAAAGATCAGTTCAGAAACAAGCAATTTTTTAATTAATCTCTACTTGTTTTTCAATGAATTTAATGTATGTTTGAAGAAATATAAAAAATTAAAAAATGTCAATTTGGAGAAAGAAAAATATCGAAGAGTTGCTTAGCCAGGCTCAAGGGAGTACACTCAAGCGAACACTGGGGGCGAGAAGTTTGGTTGCTCTTGGTATAGGTGCAATTATCGGCGCAGGACTTTTCGTTAGAACAGCCGCCGCTGCCGCTGATGCAGCAGGTTCAGGTGTAACCATTTCATTTATAGTTGCTGCAGTTGGATGTGCTTTTGCTGGATTATGCTACGCAGAATTTGCGGCAATGATTCCAATTTCAGGCAGCGCCTACGCCTATTCGTTTGTAACCATGGGTGAAATTGTTGCTTGGATTATTGGATGGTCCCTAATGATGGAATATGCTTTGGGAGCTGCCACAGTATCCATTGCATGGAGTGAATACCTTAATAACCTATTAGGTAATTCAATTCCCTTTGAATGGTGTCATTCGCCTTTTGAAAAACTCTATAAAATTTCGGGAGATGGAATTTTAAAAATTCATACTGCATTTCCTGATTGGAAGGGTTTAGAAAAAGGTTTCCTATCATCAGATCAGTATGCCAAGCTTTCCCCTGATCTATCTTCATTGGTTCAAATCCAATCCGGAATTATCAATGCGCCGGCCCTTGTTATACTTTTTGCTTTAACATTATTACTTATCAAGGGTTCTAAAGAATCTGCTTTAGTAAATGCAATAATCGTATTTATAAAAGTTGCAATTGTTTTGGTATTTATAGTTGTAGGCTGGTCATTTATTAAGCCTGAGAATCATACACCTTACCTTATCCCAGAAGGTACCACCGGTCATTCCGGATTTTTTGAATGGGGATGGGGTGGAGTACTTGGGGGTGCTGCCATAGTGTTTTTTGCTTTCATAGGATTTGATGCAGTTAGCACAACAGCTCAGGAGGCAAAGAATCCTAAACGAGACATGCCTATAGGAATTCTTGGTTCACTTTTGATATGCACCATACTTTACATACTCTTTGGACATGTACTGACTGGCGTTGCACATTGGAGTGAATTTGGACTTCAGGGTAAAGAAGCTTCCGTCTCTTATGCAATAAAAACTTACATGAAAGGATTTGAATGGCTTGGAACTGGTGTAACGCTTGCAATACTTGCAGGATTTTCTTCAGTTATTTTGGTGATGCTTATGGGTCAGAGTAGAGTTTTTTATTCAATGAGTCAGGATGGATTAATTCCAAAGGCTTTTGGTGAATTGCACCCTAAGTTTCAAACTCCGTATAAAGCAAATTGGATATTATTTGTTTTTGTTGGTGCTTTTGCAGCATTTGTACCCGGAAGTATTGCGGGTGATTTAACTTCTTTCGGAACATTGTTTGCCTTTGTTTTGGTGAGTGCCGGTATTCTAATTATGAGAAAAACAAACCCAACTATACCAAGACCATTTAAAACTCCTTTGGTACCTATTGTACCAATTTTAGGTGTTTTGGTTTGTACTGCAATGATTGTTGCTCTAGATGTTTTTACGCTGAAAGCTGCAGGAATCTGGATGGTAATAGGATTAATTATTTATTTTACTTACGGTAGAAAAAATTCTCACCTACACAAAAAATAATTTCCCCTTTTTAAAGCATTTAAGAATGTATTGACGTTCTAATTTTAATTCATGGAAAATAAAATTAAACGTACTTTAGGATTGTTTGATACCACAATGATGGTGTCTGGTTCAATGATTGGTTCCGGAATTTTTATAGTTAGTTCCGAAATGTCAAGAACTGTTGCGAGTGCCGGATGGTTACTTGTATGCTGGATACTAACGGGTGTCATTACTATTTTTGCCGCACTGTCATACGGAGAACTTGCAGGTATGATGCCAAATGTGGGCGGACAATATGTTTACATTAAGAGGGCGTATAATAAATTTACGGCATTTTTATACGGTTGGACAGTTTTCACTGTTATTCAAACTGGTGTAATAGCGGCTGTTGCTGTGGCTTTTGCTAAATATTCAAGTCTTGTTTTTCCACTTATGGTCTCTGAAAAAAATCCTGTTACGGGTGTTGTTTCAAACATTCCATTTTTTGGAGAAGATCATATCCTAATTAAAATTGGAGTTTTTAAAATAAGCTATGCACAGATACTTGCCGTTGTAATGATTGCAATACAAACGTGGATAAATACTAGAGGCATACAAGGTGGTAAATTTATACAACGCATTTTTACTTCCGCAAAACTTATTGCATTGTTTGGTTTGATTGCAATTGGTTTGTACTATGGCTGGGGAAGTGGGACTTTCAAGCTGAATTTTTCAGATACGTTTTCCAATGTTACCCAAGTAAATTTTACATACGATAATGATGGAAATGTTTCGGGAACAGAAACACAAAGTTTATCAGGTATGCTTTTATGGGGAGCTGTCGGAGCTGCACTAATAGGTTCTCTTTTTTCTTCGGATGCTTGGAATAACGTTACATTCATAGCGGCAGAAATCAAAGATCCTCAGAAAAATATTCCAATGGGTCTTTTTCTGGGAACATGTATTGTAACTGTAATTTACGTTCTCGCAAATGTCGCGTATCTGTGTTTGCTCCCGCTAAAAGGTATTTACGCATCAGATGGTGTTATGAACCTAGGTATTCAATTTGCGGAGAAAGAGCGAGTAGGTGCCGCCGCTATGATGTCAGTTTTTGGAAATTCAGCACAGATTATGATGGCTGCTTTAATTATGATCTCCACATTTGGTTGCAATAACGGATTGATCCTTGCCGGTTCAAGATTATTTCAGTCTATGGCTCAAGATGGTGTGTTTTTTAAAAAAGCAGGCATTTTAAATAATAAATCAGTTCCTTCAAATTCTCTGGTTATTCAAGGTATTTGGGCAGGGGCGCTATGTCTCACAGGATCCTATGGCGATCTACTTGGGTACTCAACTTTTGCCTCATTGATTTTTTACATGATAACAATTGGTGGAATTTTTATTCTCAGAAAAAAAGAACCTGCAACGGAAAGACCTTATAAAGCTTTTGGTTATCCAATTGTTCCTGCGCTTTATATTCTTATCACATTCATTATTTGTATTGATCTACTTTATTTCAAACCGGGTCCGACTTTTATTGGTTTGGGTATTGTAGCGTTGGGAATTCCTGTATATTTTATTTCTGAAAGACTATCTACCTCTGGAAAAAAGTGAGATTTCGTATTTTCATCCGGAAATATTTTACGTTCAACAAAAGAGAAAGAAATGGATTAATATTTCTTCTTTCAGTTATTTTTTTACTTTTAATTTCTGCCGTTTTAATTCGTTCTAAGGAGTCTAAAATTGATATAACTTTCGAGTCTCCTATTATGGATACATTATCTGTAGAAAGAGAAAATAAATTTATTTCATCAAAAAATAAAAAAGTAATTTCGGTAAATCAGAATTTACATTTATTTGTCTTTGACCCTAATACAGTTACAAACGACGAAGCTATCCAGTTGGGATTTACTCCCAAAACAACAAAGGTACTTTTGAATTTCAGAAGTAAAGGGGGGAGATTCAAAGAGAAAAAAGATCTGAAAAAAATTTACGGTGTTTCTGAAAAACTATTTTTGACGTTAGAGCCTTATATTTTGATTGCTGACAATAGTAACAAGGAAGATAATGTTGTAAATCAAATAAAACAGAAAAGTAACATTAATAATAAATTGGTTGAATTAAATTCGGCAGACTCATTTCAATTAGTTGCATTAAACGGTATTGGCCCAAAATTGAGTTCAAGGATTTTAATTTACAGAAAATCATTAGGCGGATTCTATGATGTTAACCAACTTAAAGAAATTTATGGCATGAAAGATTCTTTGTTTCAATTATTTGTTCAGAGGATTGAAATTGATCCCGCTAAAATCAATAAAATCAAAATTAATTCCATTAATTTAGAAGAATTAAGAAAGCATGCATACCTAAAGTTTATTGTTGCTCAAAGTATTATAAATTATCGTCAGAAACATGGAAGTTTAAAGAGTGAACAAGACTTGATTAAGGTAGGGAGTTTGAGTGATGAATTAATAAAAAAATTAAGGCCTTATATTGAGTATGACTAAATTATTTTCTTTTGTAAATTACAAATCGACGCATTAACATTTTACATTATCTTAGCGTTAAAATTACAACATGATTGAATTTCTTAAGAGTAAAATTAATTCATCAATAGATTTGAAATCTCGTTTGCTTAATAACGTGGAAATTTTAAGTAACACGGAAAAAATAATTAATGAAATTGTAACATGCTACCAAAATGGTGGGAAGGTTTTTTTCTGTGGGAATGGAGGTAGTGCCGCGGATGCCCAGCATCTAGCCGCAGAGCTTAGTGGAAGATTTTACTATGATCGTCCTCCTTTGTTTTCTGAAGCGCTACACGTGAATACCTCTTATATTACTGCAGTTGCCAACGATTACTCCTACGATGAGATTTATAGTAGGTACATCGCAGGTTCAGGAAGAAAAGGTGATGTTTTAATTGGTTTGAGTACAAGTGGAAATTCATCTAATGTTGTTAAGGCTCTGCAAAAAGCAAATGAAATTGGAATGGTTACGGTTGCGTTTACTGGAGAATCAGGAGGAAAAATGAAATCGAATTGCAAATATCTTATAAATATTCCGAGTACTGACACTCCACGTATTCAAGAATGTCACATGTTATTAGGTCACAGTATCTGTGAAATGGTTGAGATTAAAATCTTTCCTAAAAAATAGGCCTTGCGTAAAAAGGAAGTTATAATTTTAGCAGGCGGTTTAGGTACTCGTCTTAAAGAAGAAGTTAATGATGTTCCTAAACCAATGGCTCCGGTTAACGGAAAACCATTTCTTGAATATTTGCTTGATTATGTGAAACATTTCGGATTTAATAAAGTTATTTTATCCACCGGTTATTTATCAGAAAAAATTAGTTCTTGGTTCGGTAGTTCATACGCTGGAATGAAAATAATTTATTCAAAGGAAGAACAACCACTTGGCACCGGAGGAGCATTAAAGCTGGCTTTGCAAAATTGTGAGGAACAACATGTGCTTGTTTTAAATGGCGATTCATTTTTTGATGTTGATCTAAATGAAATGGAAATATTTCACAGGCATTACGAAGGAATGTTCACACTGGCTCTTCGTGAAGTTGATAATGCGGCACGCTATGGTACTGTAGAACTTGATGGCGATGAAATAAAACTTTTTAGAGAAAAAAATGGAAATGAAGTTCCCGGTTTGATTAATGGTGGTGTTTATTTCGTAGATAATTTTTTCTTTAATGAAAATTGTATTGAAGAAGATAGGTTTTCACTTGAAAATGATTTCCTTGAAAAAAATACCGACCAAATTGGTTTTTTTGGTTATAAGGCAGATGGTTATTTCATTGATATAGGAATTCCGGATGACTATAAAAAAGCACAAAATGAATTTAAAGAATTTAGGTATTGACAAAAGCTGGACACTTTTTCTTGATAGAGATGGTGTCATTAATAAAAAAATAGAAAATGACTACATAAAAAAATGGGAAGAATTTGAATTTATCCCAGGAGTTAAAGAAGCAATTGCAACTTTAAACAATATTTTCGGTTTAGTTTTTGTCGTTACAAATCAGCAAGGCATTGCTAAAGGATTATATTCAGAATCTGATTTGGAAAGTATTCACTTGAACATGATGCTGGATGTTATTTTAGCAGGCGGCCAAATTGATAGGATTTATTTTGCTCCTGAACTAGCATCAGCGAAAAGTAATATGAGAAAACCAAGCATTGGTATGGCAGAAAAAGCCAAGGAAGATTTTCCTTCAATAGATTTTTCTAAATCTATTATAATTGGCGACTCCATAAGTGATATGGAATTTGGAAGAAACGCTGGCATGAAAACTATTTTTTTTAATAATTTGCATCCTGGCGAAGACTCGAAAAGTTTAATCGATTTTCATTTTAAAAATTGGACAGATTTGAAAAATGATTTCAATTAAGTTTTTTTAGAATTCTTTTATTTGTATTGACTCAATTGTTCTTATTTGATTTCTTTCTCAACTTTTTTCTCTGATAAATCTCTTCTGAAACCGATAATTTGTCTGTATTTGGTTTCACTTTCTTCAAGTTTTTTCTCAATTTCTTTTAAATGCGTTATGTCTTTTATGGTTGCAACAGCAGCAACTATTTTTGCATTTTCATCCTGAATAGGTCTGCCATTTACTTTTATTAATTTAAATGAACCTGTTTTAATTTCCTGAAGTAACAATTCTATATCGTCTGTTGTTTGACCTCTTAATGCGCGCTCTAACGGAAGCATTTGAGCAGGATATATTTCATTTCTGTCCGGATAAAAAAACTGGAAATTGAAAGTCCATCTCGCTAATATCTTGCTGTCTTCCGTGTTTAAAATTTCAGTAGCGGTTTGATTATAAATTAGCAGATCCTGGTTTTCATTTGTCATAATAACTCCTTCACCAATATTGCTCAATACCAATTCCAATCTAAACTCACTTTCTTTCAATTGTTTCAACGCTTCATCTCTTTCTTTTTCTAAATTTTTTTTATCGGTTATGTCTTCTGAAATACCTAACAAATAATGGGGGATATTTGAGTCATTATATAATGAGATTTTTCTGGTATGAAGCCACCTAATTCCTGATTTTGTGCTAATCATCTCCTCGGGGATGTCCAATGTAATTTTCTTTTCTAAAACATTTCGGTCGTTCTCTGTAAAGAAGTCTGCTTCTTTTTTTGGGAAAAAGTCATAGTCTGATTTACCTAATATTTCATTGCGAGGTAGGTTAAGTAATTTTTCTCCGGCCTTATTTATTCTAACAAATTTTAGTTGTTTGGCATCTTTTATGAAAACCATGTTTGGTAAATTTTCAATAACTGAATCTAAAAAATTTAGATTTTCTTCTTGTGACTTAATTAATTTATTTTTTTTTGTAATGTCATGTATCAGACCTATGAAAAATTGTTCGTTATTTATTTTTATGTCTTTAACGCTTAACTCAATCTCGAATGGAATTTTCTTTTTATTATATGCAATTAGTTCTAATGACCCTTCAAGTACCGGTCCTTTTCCGGTTAATTGAAAATTCCTCATTCCTTTGTCGTGCTTATCCCAGTTCTCCTGATTCATCATTATTCCGGGCATATATTGATTTATCATTTCATGTGATTCCCATCCGAAAAGTGTAGTGGTTCTTTCGTTTACTGCAACAATATTACTTTTACTGTCAATAACAACCAATGCTCCGGGACATTTATCAAAATATATTTTTAAAGTTTTTTCCCTATTGAATAAATCTAAGTCTGATTTACTCTTATCTGAGATGTCAGTTGAAATGGTTCCAATAGCGGTGAGGCTACCCTCCTCATTTGCGATTGGAAATTTTGTGATTATGTATGACGTATTGACCCCTTTAATTTTTATGTTTTCTTCGAATTTGATAACAGATTTATATCTAATTACATCTAAATCTTTTTCTCTTTTTTTCTCTGCGACTCCATTAGAAAATA
The DNA here is from genome assembly GCA_046302135.1 of Bacteroidota bacterium. GTDB lineage: Bacteria > Bacteroidota > Bacteroidia > B-17B0 > Aurantibacillaceae > AM-1111. The sequence continues at coordinate 18,697 of JBKCIQ010000122.1, forward strand.
ATTCACCATCGGTTTTGCCAATCGCATTTTTCGTTTCTTTTTCTGTTGATTCTAAAAACTTCAGGTTTGTGAATGTGTATTTTCCATCTAACCCTTTAACACTTATCGGGGTGGGGGAGTTGTCTATGATACCTTGTAATAATTTAGTGTTTTGATCAAGATTTAGAATGACTTTTTTGTTGTTTCTCACATATTGTTTAAGTATAAAAAAAACAACAAATAAGAGAAGAATTGAGATTAATAATAGGGCATAAAATAAATTTTTAAAAATATTTTTTTTTATAATTAATCGATTAGTTGTTTTGTTTTTTATAATGTTATTTGAATTAATGATTTCATTTGCATTTTGATCTATTTTGTCACAAATTGAATCAGATTTAAAAATATGTTGCAGAGATTTGTTTTCTAAATCAGCGTTTGGATGAAAGTATATTTCATCAGTTAAAATAATTTTTTGATTTACAAGTGCAACAATTTTAGTTTTCTTGTCTTTTTCTAAACTGTAATTAAAACTATTTGATTCAAGTTTCTGAACTTTCTCATCAAGTTTAAAAAGTAGTGTTCTGATTAGTGCTTTTTCAGGTTGTCTTTTTAGTGTAAGATACTGCGTCTCCTTTGTAGTTAGTTGATGACAAGTACCTTTTATTTCAGTAAGATTGTAATTAGTTGCTTCAGTTAAACTTTCTATTTCAAATATCTGGTTTGAATAGTCTATGTATTTAAGATATGATAAAACAGACAATAATATTATTAATACATGAAAAAGTAAGCCAGGGAGAAGGATTTTCTCAGATACTGATTTCGGGTTGAATGTATTCAAATCTAAATCATTATTTCATTACCTCCTCCAATATTTCTTTTGCCTCTATAAAGTCTTTTCTTCTGACTTTTATTTCTACACCACCGTCAGGATTTAGACCTAGAATATTTTCTTCCTCTAAAAAGGAAATAATATCATTTTCTCTAAGTCTGTCCTGTGCCAACCCTGCCTCTAACGCATCGTTGTACGTTGCTACTACCAACAAATCATTTTCATTATTCATACAAATAATAAATAAAAAATCATTCTTGTTTTCTTGTTGAATTTATTCCACAAAAAAACCCGAACATTGTTGTTCGGGTTTTCAAATAAAATTAATTAGATTTTAATGTTTCGCTAGGTATTCTGCAATTCCATTGTGTGTTGCAGTTAGACCTTCCTTTCCTTTTGTCCAGTTGGCCGGACAAACCTCCCCGTTCTCTTCATTAAATTGTAAAGCATCCAAAACACGTATTGCTTCATCAACGTTTCTTCCCAATGGCAAATCGTTAACCAGTTGATGTCTTACCTTTCCGTTTTTATCAATTAAATAAAGTGCTCTGAAAGCAATCATCGGTCCGTCTGCAACAAGGTTTCCGTTATCATCAGCATCGTATTCGCCGAATAAACAGCCGTAGTTGATGGAAATTGTTTTGGTCGTATCAGCTACGATAGGGTAGGTAACACCTTTTATGCCTCCATGACCTTTTTCTACTTGAAGCCATCCCCAATGTGATTGTTCAGTGTCTGTTGAACATGCAACCACTTGACAACCGCGCTTTTCAAATTCAGCTAATTTTTCCTGAAATGCGTGTAATTCTGTCGGGCATACAAAAGTGAAATCCTTCGGGTAGAAGAAAAAAATCACATATTTGTTTCCAACATATTGCTCAAGAGAAAAGTCCTGAATAATTTCTCCTCCGTTTATTACTGCTTGCGCTTTAAATGATGGCGCTTTTTTTCCTACTAGTGTTGACATTTTATTTTTTTTAATATTTCAAATTTATTAAAGTGATTTTGATTGCAAAATTTTATTTGGCACAAAAGTTATCAATAAACGTGTTGACCGCCATTTATAGAATAGTTGGCGCCGGTAATAAATGAAGTTTCTTCAGAGGCTAAAAATGATACCAAGTGAGCTACTTCCCATGTTCCGCCCAACCTACCCATTGGTACCTGTGCAACAATTTGATCTAAAACTTTTGCGGGTACCGCCATAACCATGTCTGTTGCAATATACCCCGGAGAAATCGTATTTACCGTGATGCCAGACTTTGCAACTTCCATGGATAAAGATTTAGTGAACCCATGCATACCCGCCTTAGCTGCAGAATAATTTGTCTGTCCAAATTGCCCGCGTTGTCCGTTCACCGATGAAATATTTATTATCCTTCCGAATTTTCTTTCAATCATGCCGGGCAGAACGTGTTTGGTACAATTAAAAACACTATTCAAATTAGTATTGATTACCTCGTACCAATCATCTTTTTTCATATTAATTAACCTCGAATCCTTCGTAATGCCGGCATTATTTACTAAAGTATCAACAGGACCAACATTAGATTCAATTTCTTTAATCATATTACCCGCCGAATCAAAATCAGAGACATCTCCATTAAAAAGATCAATGTTGTAACCTGATTTTTGCATTTCCTGTTTCCACTCGTCTGCTTTGGCTTTGCTGCGGTAATTTCCCACCACTCTAAATCCATCGTCGTGTAATTTTTTACACATGGCCGTACCGAGTCCACCAGTTGCTCCCGTAACTAGAACTATTCTCTTTTTTTGGCTGTCCATAAAATTAAATTACTTTATTTTGTCTACATTCATTACTACTGCCTCGCCACTTGTACAAATGTTACCACTTGCCTTGTCCTTAATAACCGTTTCAATAATTGCCCGGTTCTTGTCTTTCATAACATCCTTTATTGTAAATTCCGCTTCATAATCTGTTTCTACATACATAGGCTTAAGAAAATTTAAAGTTTGCTTAAGGTAGATAGTACCTTCTCCGGGGAAAAGTGTTCCAAATACTTTTGAAAATAGAGATGCGCCAAGCATGCCATGCATAATAGGTCTTTTGAACATTGTTTTTGAAGCGTAATCTGCGTCAGTGTGAACCGGATTTTTATCTCCCGTTACCTCTGCAAAACGATTAACTTCCTCTTGTGTAAACTTAAATTGATGTAAGTAAGTTTGTTGTTTTTCGATCATAGGTTAAAGCTTGAAAATTTCAAACAAATTTCAAAAAATAAACGACAACATGATAAATTTAACAATTTTATATACTTTTTTTAACTAAAACAGCATTGTAAAATCACTTTTAAAAGCAGACCTTTGCACCCGATTTAAAAACAATTTTTTTTATTTATTATGAAAACCAACAATCCGTTTATCGACAACATGTTTGATGCACAAACTAAAGCAGTAAATAACTGGATGGATACATCCAAAAAGTTTCAGGAGGCTATTTCCGGAGGAAATATCCAGAATGAAGCGCCAAGTATTTATAAAGAGTGGTTAGAAAAACAAATGAATATTTTTAGTGGTTCTCAAACCAATGAAAATCATGAGGGCACTAACAACCAAAATGCTGTAAAGCCTGAAGAATTTTTTAAATCATGGTATAATTTTCAGAATGAGCAAATAAAACAAATGACTGAATTCAATCAGAAATTTTATGGAGGATATATGAATTTTGGTGGCTCGGGTGCTGAGCAATTTAATGATTGGACAAAAATCAATGGTTCCTGGACAAATGTTTATACAAATTGGGTAAATGCTCTTAATTCAACTTATGATGTGATGATGAAGAACATGCCTAATCAGGATTCTAAAGAAACATTCAAAAAGTTTTTCGAAGGAAATAAGTCTTACATCCAGTTGAAAGATTTTTGGTCTAACGTATACAAATCTTGGCAAAATCAGGAATTAAATAATAATTACTTCAATAATTTCGCTTTCACCGATGCTTATAAAGGTGTTTCAGAAAAAATATTTTCACAGTTTTTTCAAAGCGGAGACATGAAAGAATTTTTTGATGCCAGTATGAAAAATATGAATAATTATTTTTCGGGAAATTCAGATTTGTATAAGCAGTACACAACAGCATTTCAAAATATGGCAAATGAGTATCCTCAATTGCTTTCGGGAGATTTTTCCAAACTCTCTGATTTATTCAATCAAATGAAAAATGTTTTCGAAAAATCTTTTGCTCCGGTATTAAACATGATGGCACCTGGGAAGGATAAGCAAAAAATTGAGAACACTATAAAGTTGATGGATCATGTTGCTTTGTATGCGGTTAAGCAAGCACAATTTCAGCAATTATTTTATAAGACCAGTCATAAATCAACTGAAATGGTAACGAGACACGTTACTGAAAAGTTTAATTCAGCAACTACAACAGAAAGCCAAAGCTTTAATGAATTCTATAATGAGTGGTTAAAGTTAAACGAGGCAGAGTTTACAAAACTTTATAGCTCAGAGGAGTTTTCAAAGCTTAAATCTGATATGATTTCAATTAGTTCAGATGTAAAATCCTTATTTGAGCACCAGTTTCAGGAATATTTTTCTGTTTACCCACTAGTTTTTCGTTCTGAGATGGAAGAGCTACACAAGACCATTTACGATTTAAAAAAACAAGTTAAAGCGCTAGAGGCAAAACTTAATTCTGAATCTTCTGAAGAAAAATCAGGTAAAAAGAAATAATCATTAACTAATAATAAGCTTTAAACCATAAGGGTTCTCTGAAAATGAGAACCCTTGTAATTTAGAATAAAATGGAAAAGACATTAAAAGAGATTTCCGAAATGAATGAAAAGCTGTTTAAGTCTTATGAGACTTTATCGGAAATTAAATCAGTAGAAATTGCTGAAACACCAAAAACAGTTGTTTACAGTGAAGATAAACTCACTTTGTATCATTTTGATCGCGAGACAACACCTAAAGTAAAAACCCCTGTTCTGATTGTTTATGCATTGGTAAACACGTGGAAGATGATGGATTTACAGCCCGACAGAAGCTATATTAAAAATTTGCTTGACGGGGGTTGTGATGTTTACCTGATTGATTGGGGTTTCCCTACTAAGGCCGATCGTTACATCAGTATGGATGATTACGTAAATGGATACATTAACAACTGCGTAAATTTCATTTTGAAGAAGCATGGAATTAAGAAGTTGAACATCATGAGCATATGTCAGGGTGGAACGTTAAGCCTAATCTACACTGCTCTTCATCAGGAAAAAGTAAAGAATCTTATAACTCTGGTTACACCGGTTGATTTCAGTACAAATGATGGGCTACTTTTCAGATGGAGTAAGGATATGGATTTTGATAAGTTGGTTGATAGCAATAATGGCTTGATTCCCGGCGAGTTTCTGAATCAGGGATTCGAAATGCTAAAACCAATGATGAAATTTCAGAAACAACAGAGCATGATGAGTATGCTTAATGATAGTGATAAGTTGATGAATTTCATGCGAATGGAAAAATGGATTAACGAAAGTCCGGCTCAAGCAGGAGAATGTTTTAGGCAATTCATGAAAGATTGCTATCAGCAAAATAAGCTAGTAAAAGGAGACTTGGTTGTAGGTGGGCATAAGGTTTCTTTGAAAAACATTACCTGCCCTTTAATGAATATTTATGCCACGGAAGATCATTTGGTACCGCCAACTGCTACAATACCTTTGAATGAGCATGTGGGTTCATCAGACAAGGAATTGTATAGTTTCAAGGGTGGCCACATAGGGGTATTTGTTGGAGGAAAAAGCCAGAAGGAGCTGGCACCTGCTGTGTTAGATTGGTTAAAAAAGCGCGATAAATAATTCATTAGTCAGTATTTTTTATATATTTGCACCCTTAATTTTAACAGGTATGCCAAAAATGAAAACCAACTCCAGTGCTAAGAAAAGATTTTCTTTCACAGGGACCGGTAAGATTAAAAGGAAGCATGCTTTCAAAAACCACATTTTAACCAAAAAAGAAAAAAAGCGCAAGCGCGGATTGGTTAAAGGTGGCTTAGTAAGTAAAGAGGATCTAGGTAACATCAGATTTCTTCTTGCTGTAGGAAAGTAATTGTTTCAATCTTTATCGGTAAATTAATTAATGTTTAACCCGATATCCGGTAATAAGACTTAAGAATAAGCACCGGACATCAAAAAACAAAACAAAAATGCCAAGGTCAGTCAACCATGTAGCCAGTAGGGCTCGCAGAAAAAAAATCCTCAAACTAACTAAAGGTTATTGGGGTGCTCGTAAGAATGTTTGGACCATTGCCAAGAATACTCTTGAAAAAGGCCTTACCTATGCTTATAGAGATCGTCGTAACAAAAAGCGTTCATTTAGAGCTTTATGGATTCAGCGTATCAACGCCGGTGTTAGAGAACACGGAATGAGCTATAGTGAATTCATGGGGAAATTACATCAGAAGAACATCCAGTTGAACCGTAAGGCGCTTGCTGATTTAGCGATGAATCATCCTGATGCATTTAAAGCAGTAGTAAACGCTGTAAAGTAAAAAAAAACTAAATTTCATTGAAATCCCTGCCAAAATTGGTGGGGATTTTTTTTTGTTGCTTTTCATAGAATTGGCGTTTTTCAATTTAAATAAAACCAAAAATGATGAAAAGATTATTGATTATATTTTGCGGAATTCTTTTTTTTCAAAACACATATTCTGGAAAGACAAGAATTGGAAAAGATAGTCTACTAACGGAATTTGTTTTTTCTAGAAATAAATCTAAAATAAACATTCTCCAACTAAGAGAGGGTAAAAAGTACTATCATTATATAGCAGATAAAAAAACCGAATATCTTGACTCAGGGACCTATGAAATAAAATGGAAAAAGGTTACATTCAAATCTTTTGGCAACGGAAATTATAAAGCCTCCGCTTCTGGAAAAACTTATTTTTTTAATAATAAAGGACTTTATAGAAATTTTAAAGATTTGCTTTTAAACAGTGGATGTCTTGCCAAAAATGTTCCTTATTATGGTAGACCAACAAATTGGTTAGATGAATTTAAATTTGATTTAACTTCAAAACCCAACAAATCTGAAGTTAAGGCTTTTGAAAATTTAAAAAGTACAATACTCAAAATCACTTCAAAGTATTTCAATGATTATTATAAATTAATCTCTAATTACTATTGCGGACCAGAATCATATAACACAATTGTTGGTGGGGTACAAATAGAGAAAAATAAAGACACTTCTAGATTAAGAGCTTTAGAAGATCTTAATACGATTTATCATGAGAGTACACATTCATTCAATACTACGATGCAAATATATTTAATCCCTCAAATAAGTCTAAAATATCAAAAATGTAATATTTTTAAAAGCTCTGAGATCTCAAGAATGATTTCTGATGAAAATAAAAAGAAAATTTTCAGGTATAAAACGTATATTTCCGGTGATCCTAGATTGCCTTCAGTTCAAGAAGGAATATTTGGGATAATGGATGAGTTTTCAGCATATCAGGTTGGAACAACAATTTCTGTAATTGCGGCTGAAAGATTAATAGAGGAAGGTAAAATGGATGAGGCACAAATTTTATTGAAGTCTGCTCATGCTACTTATTTTGCACTTTATGAGTTTAATCTCTTTATTGCTTGGTATTTAGAGTATGCATATTTTAACTTTCCTGCTATCTATAAAGAATTACATGACAATACAAATTTTAGACTTGCATTCACATTAAATGAATTGATTTTTAACGAGACCAATAATAGAATGATAGCACTGTCAAATAAAAGCAAAAATTTAACAGAAAATTTGAGCTATTATGAAAAACAATACGCTGAATATCCAAAAAAAGAGCTTCAAAAACATGACGAAATACTTAAAAAATTCAGGGTAAGTGGAGTTAATAAAGAGAACTATTTCAACTTTATTTCCAAACTATAAAAAATTCGGAAAAATTTAATGATTAGATTTGTATGTGAAATATTTCTCTTCATTTTTTACAACATTAATCTGTTTTATTTGTTGTTCTAACGCTCAAAACGGTACAGTTTCTGGCATTAACAAAGATGGTGTACAGCTTGAATATAATGTCTTTGGAAAAGTTCAAAAATTATGCTCGTATAAAGGAGGTTTTCTAGATGGCTGGTTTGCTGAATTTGATGAAAATGGAAAATTAAAAAAGGAAGGTCTTTATAAAAATGGCGTGATTTCAGGCGTTGGTTATGAATATGAAAACGATGCAATTAAGCGAAAGATAACATGGATTCAAACAGACAGTGCAAATAAGATTTATTCGGAGATAGTTTATGATACTTATTCAGGATTTAAGCGCTCTGAAGGTATTTGGAAGAATAATTTAAAGGATAGTATTTGGATTCATTACGATGAAAAGGAAAAGGTAAGAGCATTAGAGCGATTTTCTGTTGGCAAAAGAAAAGGGTTTCAAGAAAAGTATTACCCAAATGGGAATCTTGCTGAAAAAACTTTCTTGTTAAATGGAGTTTTCAACGGCAATAGAATTTTACTAACGGAAAACGGGGATACTACTGAATTTGGGAATTATATTGATGGAAAAAAAAATGGTATTTTCACTCTTTGTGAACCCTTAAGGATAAAAGATCTTTTTCAGGATGAGCGTAGCTATAAAATTATTGCGAATTACATTAATGGGAAATTAAATGGGAATGTTATTATAAGATATTTGTCAGGTAAAGTAGCTGTAAGTGAGTTCTATGAAAATGATAGATTAACTGGTAATCGTAAATTGTATTTTGAAAATGGAAATGTTTCAAGCTTCTGCAATTATCTAAATGGCATTAAGAATGGAGATGAAAAATTTTACTACGATAATGGGCAATTAAAAACTGAATCAAGATATTTAAATGGTAGTTTAGAAGGATATCAAATATACTATTTTGAAAACGGAGCTATCAGTGAAAGATTTACCTTTCAGTCCGGCGATCTGCTAATGACAGAAAGTTTCTATCCAAATAAAATAATTCGAGAACGAAAAAAGTTCAAATCAGGAAAAATAAATACTTCTGAAAGTTTTTCGCCTGACGGAAAGCGATTAAAATAATCGGACTATTCTCTTATTATTTTACAATCTGCAGGTAGTTACTGAATCTTTTGTCTTCACCAACCTCCAAAACGTAAAAATACGTTCCATCAGGAAATCCAGATCCGTTCCAATTGTTTTGGTAGCCGCTTACTTCATATATCAATTGACCCCAACGATTGTATATCTTCAGATTGTTGTTTGGGAAAAATTCTAAATATTTAAATGTTAGAAAATCATTTAAGGTGTCTCCGTTTGGCGTTACTATGTTCGGCGCAGTGATTTCGGCAGGTATGATTTCTATAACTTTACAAATACTGTCAACGCAACCTAATGCAGAAACCGTAGTTAGACAAACCGTATAGGTTCCGGGTTCAGTAAAAGTATGTGAAGGATTTATAAAGTTTGAGTTGGTGTTGTCACCGAAGTTCCAATTTAAAACATTTATGCTGTCACCGAAGCTGGTACTGCTGTTTGTAAAACTTACGGGTTCATTTACAATTTTAATTGAAGGAGAACTGTTGAAATCTGCATTAGGATAAGGGAAGGAGTTAACAATAACAGTGTCTCCTAAACCAGTACATCCGTTGGCGCTGACGCTGAAATAATAGGATGTTTGTGTTGGATTAGTTCCTGTATTACTGATGGAGTCAGTTAAGTTGTTTCCTGTTCCTGATTTCCCATTTCCATTCCAGCTAATATTTGCTCCGGGCACACAAGAAGTCATTGATATGTTAAACGAGTCTCCTGAGCAAATATTAATTGTGCTAGGTGTTGCATTCACATCAGGGGCTTTCTTTATTTGCATAACCTTATTTGGAAAGGTGGATATAATATTTCCACAAGCATCCGTTACCGTAGGAGCAGGAACCGGTACTTGTGTAATTGTGTCGCAGTACCATGGGCAATTGGGTAGTGTGAGCGGTAAAACTTTTGATGATGTTCCAAAACTACAACCTGCAGGTGTTTGCCAAGTTAAACTTCCTGTCATCCAAGGATGTGTAACTGTGTATGGTGGAACACCATATCTAACCCAAACTGTTCCATTAAAATTGCAAACATTAGAGCACGTACTAGTAGGGTTAATTGCCCAACCAAGACCTGTGTTTTCTACTGTGTGTCCTTCTATATATGCCTTAAAAGGATAACCCCCCAGCGGATCGTGGTATATGTAGGTGGTATTGCATCCGGTACCGGGTTGATTTCTTTGTAAGTGCATACTTAAGTAAAAAGTTTGTGAACTGCATGACTGTGCAATACAACACATCAATGGGAATCTAAGATTGTAATCTGTAAGATAGGCAGTGCCGGCAGTTGTACCGGCCGTGCCTGTTATGGTGAAAATTTGTGATGAATCACAATTTGTAGAAAACCACATACTCCCGTCAGACATTACTGCTGTTGTAAAAGGGCTGGCGTAATAACTGCCACTAACAAAAAGTCCGGTAACGGTTACCTGTGCAGGAACTGTTACTTGTATACTGTCTGAATTATTTGCAGGGGCAAGGCATGACGCAATTAAACCTGTAGTCCAGGTAGAGGTTGGGCCTGTTACTAATGGATCAATAATAACAGGGTAACTAGTAGAAGGATCATTTATCCAATTACCTGGAACTATCATTTGAAGTATGTTTTTACCATTTCTTTTAAAATAATTGTAAGAGGCAGTTGTGAACTTTTTGTTTTGATCAAGGCAAACTGCAGGTCTAAACCTTCCGATTTCATTCTCGTTTTTATCCAATATAATTAACATGCCTTCCCATCCATCTTTTGATTTGAATCCGTGCTCGTCGTCATAAACTAATTTAGAACCTTGAGGTAACTCAACTTCTTCTTCAATTATTAAATTCTTTTGATTAAGAACAGGCTTCTGTAATAGTTCATAGTTGTATTTAACACCTGCAAAACTGAAACGAAAGGTTTTATTTACATTAGGTAATATAGATATCATTTCAGCATTATCTCCCATTACATTTGTTTTTCCGCCTTTACACAATTCACCATTTATGAAAACATTTTTTCCTATTTTGATTTCGTTTTTAGTTTCTGCATTGATGAAAACTGTGCCCCTAGGGTCCACTTTGACGGGGTCAGGCTGGTTCATAGCAAGTAACCATCCGTTATTAATTGTAGGGTTAGTTTCAACTGGGCTTAAATTGCCATCTTTTAAATAATTCAAAGGGATTTCGCTATAGGTATAAATAATTTTACCATCTGCTCCAACATATGCACTTGAGTATTCTTTCCTTAGTTCCGGAACCTCCTTAAAGTCTTTAAGCATTTCAGAAGAATTATCTTCCTTCATGTCAGATGACAAACCGTTGAACCTAATACTTTGAGAACGAATTTGAATCGAATAAAAAAAACAAAAGGCGATAATGGAATAAAAGTAAAATCTTAAGTACATTGTATAAGTTTATTATACAAATTTAGTTAAACTATAATTTAAAGCAAACTTTAAAGTTGATTTTTAGCTTTGATGCGATTTTTATATAGTCTAAATATTAAACTCATTACAGTATAATATACAAAAGCATTTATCATTGGTATAGTCAGTTCTTTTATGCTTAGGTTTTTTCCGAATAAAATTAAACTTATAACCGGAGTAAGACCACAAAATATTACTATTAGAGTGCAAAATATTATTGCTATCCAGACGAATTTATTTTTATAAACTTCCACAAAGCTTTTTGAATTGTCTCTTTCAATTGTAATAAATACATGAATTAATTGGCAATAGATCAATGTTAATAGTACCTGGCTACTTATTTGATTGTTTTCAGTGTTCATTTTAAAAATGTCCAGAGAGGGCCATAGAATTGAAAAAATTCCCATCATAAATGCATGAAAAAAAATTAATTTCCAACGGTTTTTATTTATGATTGCTTCGCTTGGTTCATAAGGTTTATTTTTCATTATTTGTAAATTACCTTCATTAAAACCAAGTGCAAGTGCAGGAAATACATCTGTAACAATATTCATGTATAGTATCTGTATAGGAGTGATTTTTATGGGTAAGTTGAAAATAGTGATTCCGAATATAATTACAATTTCCGCGAGGTTACAAGATGTTAAGTAAATAATAAATTGTTGAATGTTATTGTAAATGGTTCTGCCTTGACTTATAGAGTTTAATATAGATTCAAAGGAATCATCTTTTAAAATTATGGCCGATGCTTCACAGGCTACTTGTGTTCCTCTTTTTCCCATTGCAATACCCACGTCGGACCGCTTTAATGCCGGGGCGTCATTTACGCCATCTCCTGTCATAGCTACGATATTACCAAAAGATTTGTATTTTTCTACAAGAAATAATTTCTGTTTTGGTGAAACTCTTGCAAATATTTTAGTTGAATTAATCAATTCATCACTTGCAGACTCCAACTCTGTACCTGAAAGAACACGATCACTTTCCTTGAGTATTCCTGTTTGTATGCCAATATATTTGGCGGTATTAGGATGGTCTCCTGTAAGCATGACAACCTTTATTCCGGCATCATCACAAATTTTTATTTGAGACTTAATTCCTTCAACCGGAGGATCAATCAAACCAATTAACCCAATAAATATTAAATTATTTGTTGCTTCAGGCATTTCATTTATAGAATATTTATATGCTAAACTAATTACCCTGAAACCTTCTGATGCAAGTGTAATTTCTTTTTTTAGCCAGTTTTCTTTTGCTTTTTCATCTAAAATTTCAAATTTGTTTTGGTTTTCAATATGGCTACACTTTTTTAAGATATTTTCTGTCGCTCCTTTAATGCAAATAATATTTTCTGTTTTATTACTGTGAAAAGTAGTCATCATTTTTGAATCAGATGAAAATGGTAACTCTTTGTACTTTTTATATTTTCTTCTGTATGATTCGATATCATATTCATGTTTTTCTGCAAAGCTCAACAATGCAGTTTCAAGAGGGTCCCCAATAAATTTCAATTTTCCATTCTCATAAACAAGTTCTGAGTTGTTACATAAGATTGAAACCATGATTATTTTCTCAAGTGAATTATTGTCTGATAAATTTTCACCCTCTTTAAACTCAATATTATTAGTCAATATTTTCTTGACGGTTATTTTATTTTCTGTTATTGTTCCTGTTTTGTCCGTACAAATGATTGTTGTTTCTCCAAGTGTTTCAATTGATGAAAGCCGATTGACCAAGATGTTTTTTCTTGCAAGTTTTATCATGCCGTAAGAAAGTGTTAATGTAGCCGCAATTGGTAGCCCTTCAGGTATTGATGCAACTGCAAGTGCAATTGAAGTTTCCAAAGCATTGTATATGTTTTTGCTTTTTATAAGAATAATTAAAAAAATAATTAATGACAAACCAATTGAAATACGAACAATGCTTTTTAAAAAATATCTGATTTTTTTATCTAGTTGAGATTCTGTTTTTTTTGAGTTACTTATTTCAGAAGCAATTTGGCCAATTTGTGTTTTGTCTCCTGTTGTTAATACAATTGCTTTCCCATTTCCGCTCGTAACTGCTGTAGATTTAAAAATTAAATTAGGTGCGTTTCCATCATTCGGAGCCGACTCAATATTTTTATTCTTAAAAACAGGCATTGATTCACCTGATAATAATGATTCATTGATTTGAAGTTCGTTGGATTCGATTATTTTTGCATCGGCAGGAATGATGTCACCTGATTCAATACTTATTAAATCTCCCGGAACTATCAATTCTGAGTCAATTAATTTAGTTTTACCATCTCTTATTACCTTGCTTTTTATTGTATTTAATTTTTTCAATGCTTTCATGGTTTTTTCTGCTTGAAACTCCATTATGAATCCTATAAAAGAATTAATTATCAATACTGTTAGCACTGAGTGACCATTGTTCCACTCTTTTAAGGAATATGACACAATAACTGATACAATTAACAGTAAACTCGTTCCGTTTTTTATTTGATGAAAAAAGAGTTTTATTAAACTCAATTTTTGTTTTTCCTTTAGAATATTTTTTCCAAAATATTTTATTTTTTCTTCTGCTTCTTTTTCTGTTAATCCACAATCGTTCTCCGAAACATTAGGAGTTTTTGATTCAATAGTTTTCAAATACTTGAGATAGGTATTATTATATTCCGCTAATTACAATTCCAAATTTCCATTGTTTTATTTTCAGATTTTAAGATTGTAATCATAAGTTCTTATTGTTTTAATTTTATGTTTATTGTACTTATTTGATATTCCTCATTGAATTAATTTTTTGATGTGATTAAATTCACAACCAAGTAAGTTTTATTTTAAGCATTGATATATGAATATTAAAGTTCAATCTGTAGGTTTTAAAGCAGACCCGATATTTGAAAATATGATCATTGATTTTTTTGAAGACATGCAAAAAAAATATCCAAGAATAGACAGTTGCTTGGTTACCTTGAGAAGGCAGAATGTAGAATCTAAATTGAATGAGTTAATTGAATTAAAAATGATTTTGCCTGGCGGAACAATTTTTTCTTCTGAAAGGTCTGATTCGTTTGAGGTTTCATGGAAAAAAATAAGTCAAAATTTAAGACGAAGATTTAAAAAATACCAGGGCAGATTTGATAAAAATAAGCGAGAGAAAATGTCTATATAATAAATCAATTTACTGAATGATTTCTAGTGATTTATATGATTTATAAAATATACATTTTACGGATGTTTATATTGTGAAATTAAACGGTGTCGTTATCCGAGGAAAATTCGTTCGATTTGAGGTTTTGTGTGAAGGTGGTATCCAAGTCTTTCCTTCTGAAAAATTATGTTTTTTGCCAACTGAAAATTTTAATTCCTTTTCTAGTCTGATTAAAGAACACGAAAATGGAAGTCCCTTTTTTCCGGATTATGTTCGTCAAATATCTTTAGCTGAAATCAGAGAGATAAGAATATTACCTTCAGTTTTTGTGAATTTTGATCATACGGAAACCAGAAATTTCCCGTCTAATACAGGAACAACTTTAGTATAATTCAGCTGTAAACAAAATCGTATGTCTTTTTTTAGGTTCATCCTTACGAGTCTTTCTTTATGTGAAGCGCGATTTAGAAATTTCATTGGATGAGTTCTCCCAGTTTCATATAAGTACTGAAGCGCTAGACAGCTGTCACCGAGTTTGTAATTGTTCGAATTACCGATTAATTCTTCGGTTACTGCCCCGGCAAACAAAGCATCTTCAAGATTGAATTTGTTTTTCCAGCCGCTACAAAGTAACAAAATGTTGCGTTCTTGTTTTTCCAGCCACTCGCACAAGGCGTTGATATTAAGAAATGATCCAATTGCAACTTTATGTGCTTTTTTAGCCGCCTCAATTGCCTGTGTGCCGTTAGTAGTTGTAAGTACTATCGTCTTTCCTTTTACATGGTTTCCCATATAGTCGTAGGGTGAATTTCCAAAATCAAAGCCATCTACTTTAACGGCATCTCTCTCTGCCCCTGCAAGAAAACCATTGTGTTTATAGTGCAATGCTTCTTCAATAGTTGCAACCGGTATCATTTTGTCTACTCCATAGTGAAAGGCTGTGCAGATGGCTGATGTTGCACGAAAAATATCAATGACGACAACAATACTTTCCGGATCATGATATACGCTGTATAGTTGAGGTGAAAAGCAGGCTTCTAACTTCAATTTATTTTTTTCTCCTGCCATTTCGGTGCAATTAAGATTTTTTGAGAAATGGAATTTTGGTAACTCTCGCCTTTATCATTTTTTCTCTGATGTTAATGAAAATCTCATTTTCCGGCTTACTGAATGCGGTTTCTACATACCCCATACCAATAGCTTTGTTTAAAGTTGGAGATTGAGTACCACTGGTTACCTTGCCTATAAGTTTCCCTTCAGAATCATGTATGCTGTAGTCGTGTCTGGGTATGCCTCTATCTATCATTTCGAATCCAACGAGTTTTTTAGAAACTCCTTTTTCTTTTTGTTCAAGCAGTTGGACCGAGTTAGTGAATTCTTTGGTAAACTTTGTGATCCATCCTAATCCTGCTTCAATTGGTGATGTTGTATCATCAATATCGTTACCATAGAGACAAAATCCCATTTCTAGTCGTAGTGTGTCTCGGCATCCTAAACCTGCAGGTTTTATGTCGAATTCCTTACCTGCTTTCATTATTTCATTCCACATTTTTTCAGCATATTCATTTTCGAAATAAAGCTCGAATCCTCCTGCTCCTGTATAACCTGTGTTACTAATAACAACACCTTCCACCCCGGCAAAATTCCCAATAGTAAATGCATAATAATCCATATCATTTAAGTTCACAAGTGTTAGTTTTTGAAGAACTTTTAATGCATTTGGACCCTGCACGGCCAATAGGCTCAAATTATCTGATAAATTGGTCATCTCAACACCATTATTATTATGCCTCATTATCCAGTCCCAATCCTTTTGAATATTGCTGGCATTAACTACCAGATAATATTCATCACTTTTATATCTATATACCAATAAGTCATCAACTATTCCTCCATTGTCGTTAGGCATACAACTGTATTGAACTTTTCCATCAAATAGTTTGGATGCATCATTACTTGTTACCCTCTGAATTAAATCTAGGGCGCCTTCTCCTTTTATTAGGAATTCGCCCATGTGGCTTACATCAAAAATACCAACACTGTTTCTTACTGCGTGATGCTCCTCATTCAACCCGGAATAACTTACAGGCATAAGGTAACCTGCAAAAGGAACCATTTTCGCCCCTAGAGAAATATGTGTTTGTGTGAGTGCGGTATGTTTAAGTTCAGATGTTGCTTCCATAATTTTTTTTGCAAAGTTACTTTTTTGATATTGTTATACAATTAAATTTCATCTAATTAAAACTACATGTCCTTTTTTGGTTTTATATTCACCTCTTGAATTCTGATATTTTATCAACCATTGATAAACGCCTCCTGTAACTCCATTTCCGTCCCACCCCTCATCAAAATCATTGGTGTTCCATATTTCATAGCCCCATCGGTCAAATATTGAGAATTGATATTCTTGCCGGTCTATAAATTGAGTAACGGGTTTGAAAATTTTGTTTACTCCTCTTGGTACAAATGCGTTTGGAACAAATACTTCCGCCTCCCTATATACCACAGCGTTGTTTGATAATACTGTTGCAATTATTCCATATGGATTTCCGGGTCCTTCAATCGCTTCAATAAAATACTCAAACTTTCCTTCATCTGAAACTAAACCGCTCACGTCGTCTTCGTAGTAGTTAATGCCTGATCCTGTATAAGGAATGCTCGCAATAGGAAGCGTATTCATAGTTCCATTAACACTTCTGTATATATTATAGTTTAATACACCACCAAGCCATTTAGAATAGTCGTTCCACATGATTTTATTTTTGAAATCTTCAAGTGCTTGTGCTGTGCAAAGTATACTTTTAGATGTGTCTGAAATTATTCCTGGATTGTCACAGCTATCTTTGATCTGAAGGTAATATTGATAGTATTCTTTATCGACGCTTACGTCGTTATCTGTAAAGGTGAAAGTGGCACTTCCACTATAATTTACAGAACCTATCATTGAAAATATTAAATCTGATTTTTTCGCACGAAATACATCAAATCCTGAAAGCGAAATTCCTAATGAATTATCTGTTAAACCATCAACATTAATTGCATTATTGTTAACAGTTACTCTACTAACATAAAGGTAGTTTGGCGCATTTGCTGTAGTTGCATTTAAACATTGTTGATTAGATACAGATGTAATGTCTCCGCCTACACTCCTTGCAACTATTTTGTAACAATAGGTACTTCCCAATACAAGTGAGTCGTGTGAAAAGTTTGTGTTGTTAATTGTACCAAGCAATGTCCAAGGTCCCCCGTTTATGGAAACTATTATTTCATATTGTCCTATACCTCCATCTGACATGTTGATGTATGGATTCCAGTTTAGATTTGCCGTAAAATTGCATACATCGTATTGTTTGTTTAAAAACATGGTGTTCTGAGGTAATCCTAAATTTGAAATATTTCCGCAGCTGTCATATGCGGCAATTACATAGGTTTCAGTTCCTGCGGAGGCATTAGAAGGTAAGTAGTTATAGCTGAATGTTGAGTTGCCAAAAATTGTATCAACGGGAACATAAACCAAGCCGTTTTTTTGGTAAATAACGTAAGCATAAACATCTTGCGAAGATGAAGGTTGCCAGCCAAGAATAGCGTTACCATTTAAATCAATACTTACAGAATCAAGTATTGGTGTTACAGGATCTGTTTGATCCAGGAAAACATCACCATCAATATTTGAAACAGATGAACAACCACTATTGTCGCAAATTTCAATTTTATAGTTGATTTGAGATTGACAAATTGTAATCGTATCGGTGTAATTGTAATTTTGGGTTGAGTCGATTAAAGTCCATATTCCTGTAGGATATTCTTTATAGATCTTAAACCAACCACAGCTTGAATTCGGAAGCGGACTCACAAATGTATTCCAGAAAAGTTGCGCAGTTCCGTTTGACGGGTTATTAACGGTTAACGTTATTGGTCTTACAGTATCTTTTGGTAAGCTTGAAGCAAAACCTCCACAGCCGAATGATTTAATAAAAAAATATTCATTTGAACCCGTGCTTGGTGATGAAAAAGAAAACTGATTTTGGTTGTAAACATAAATGCTGTTAAGTGTGTCATATGGGCCATTAGAGCTGGAAGAATGATAAATAACATATTTAGAAAACGTATTATTAGGGTCTGCTGGTACTTCCCAAAAAAGAGTGATGTTATTATTTGGTCCGTTGACGATGCACTTAATTTCCGGAGATGGAAGTATGAGTGGAGGCTTTATATGTATGACTACAATCTGGTTGTTGATTTCTGGAACAGGACATTGTTCATCTTGTGCAGAAAAGTAGAAGCGGTAAGTTTTTACCGAATCGTTGCAAAACAATGAGGATTCCAAATGAGAACAGTTAGTTTGCCAATTAAAGGTAGTTGAAATACTTCCTAATGAAGTTGATGGTGGTACAGGATTGAGAGTTGCACACGGTGGAATGTTACAACCCGATGACGAGTTTGTAAAACCTGAACCAAATTGATCTCCTGAAATATTCCAGCTTACATTTTGACTGGTTGCATCGTTCGCAGTTAAAGTAAAATTAACGTTAGCTCCGGCAACAATTGTAGTTTCGAAACCACCTGAAAATGGTGTGTTGATCACCGGGGCTGTGTTTGGGCTACAATTTGTAAGTGCGAGTTGAAACTCTTTGTAAACTTCTGAAATTTTTATCCCACATCTCCAGCTTTCACAGATGATAGCAAAAGTATAGTCACCGGAAATCTGTGATGAAAATGAGATTTTAGATGTTAGTTGGTTAAGTGTGGCTCCACTGTTTCCTGCTCCTGAATTTGGAAAAGGGTTATTAAAGCTATAACCAGAATTGAATGGAATAAACGCAGGATTTATGGGTGGGGTAAAAGTTCCTGTGACAACGTCAAGCGGTTCTGCCCAGCGGCTGCTGATAGAATCCAAATCGGGGTCGTAAGGAAAAAATAAAATTGAGTGTGGATTACCGGTACAAAGAATAGTTGTTGGCGGTGAAATAAAATCTGCTGAATTATCAGGGCAGGAATTTGAAATGAAATTACTATTGGCAAACATTTTACTGTACAGTGTAATACCAGTGCCGGAGTTGATATTCAAGTTTGTGTTTGTATTACGACAGCATTCAGAATAGGTAAATATCCATCCACCCGGAGGAGGGGTGCCGGGTAAAACCGTTGGAGCAGAAACATATATGTACTCCGACACTGCACCAGGAACACCTGAGGAACAATTGATGCCTATACCAGAACTGCATGTTGGCGAAATATCGTTCTGGCTGATTTGATTTACAGTAATTGTGTTTATGGATGGATGATTGAATACAGTTAAACTTTGAATTCCTGGAAGTGGAGCGCCACCACATTGTACATGTAATCTGAGTTTAAAAATATATCCCCCCAGACCATTGCAACTCCATGTAATATCTCCGCCAATAGTATTACTGCCTTCACTATTTAATAAAATAAAAAATAAAAGAATTGTTGTAAAAGTGTATTTATAATAACATTTCTTCACTAAATCAAATTTAATTACTAATTAACGAAAACACTCAGATTGTATTGTAATAATTTCCTGAGTATTGATTTAAATTCTAATTGTTTGGCGATATTAATGATTTTAATTTTCTTAATTTTATGTTGATTTTGTATTAATTCTATTTAAAATGTTCGACAAAAGAGATTTTGCGTTTACAATTATTACCATACTTGCTATGGTTCTCATGTTTTCATTTACTAGGTTAAAGGTGGAGCATGGTCCGGTAAATTGGATCAGCTTTGGTGAAGCTGTTGAAAAATGCAAGTTAAAGCCAAAAATGATTTTAATTGATGTTTATACAACTTGGTGCGGACCATGCAAGATGTTAAGTGCAAATACATTTGCAAATGAAAAAATTGCCAAATACCTCAATGAAAATTATTACTGTGTAAAGTTTGATGCTGAAACAAGAGAGTTAGTAAAATTCACAATGCCTATTCAGGATACGATACGAGATTCAAAAGGCAAAATTAAAAAAATTACAACGAAACCTTACGAGTATGTTTTTCCAAACCAAACACCTCAGGGTACACCACGAGGAACTCATAGTTTTGCTGTTTCAATACTTCAGGGATACCAAATTGCTTACCCCTCAATTGTTTTTATTTCTAAAGAGATTCAACGCGCTAATGTTGTTCAGGGATACCTGCCGCCACAACAGTTTGAGCCAATAATGAAGTTTTACGGTTCAGACTCCTGGAAAAAACAAACATGGGAAGATTTTCAACGAAGTTTTAAATCTGAATTTTAAATTATGGAATTAAAAGAAAAAATTATTTCCATACTAAAGGAGAAAAATTATTCATACAAAGATCTTGCGGATTATCTAGGGGTTACAGAATTTTTTTTAGATGATGCTTTATCAAAAAAAAGTCTCGACGTAAGAACACTGGAGTTGATCTCAAAGGAGTTAAGAATACCACTATACAGTTTTTTTAGTGATTCAAATTCTGATTACCTGAATCTTAAATATAAAAAGTTATTTCAAGACAAATTGAGAAATGAATCTATTGTAAACGATCCTCTATTTATTCTAAAAAATGAAATTGAATTCCTCAAGAAAGTTTTAATGGAGAAGGAGGAAGAGCTTAAAAAACTGTCTTCCTAAAATTCGACCACCAGTTTTCCTTTTCAGAAAAGTGTAATGCTTTAGTTTTAAATGAAAATTATATCATTGCTCCATGAAAGAAATCATTACTTTACCCAGTGATAATTGTGAAATTTATATTTCATGGAAGATGAAAAGATCAAATGTTCTGTTACAGGAAAACCTATTGAAAATAACAGGACATTAGTTCTATCTGAAATTCAAATACCACTTAGAAATTTTATCAATTCTAAATTCCCGGATATTAAGCTCGCAGACAAAATATCTGATGAGGGGTATGAGTTACTTTTGAATGAATATGTTGAGATGTTGCTTAGCACCGACAGAGGTGAGTTGTCAAGGTTAGAGCTAGAAGTAATTAGTAGCATCAAAGAAAGTGAAATAATTAGTTCACATATTCAATTTACAGATCAGGATACCGTCTCATGGGGAGATAGAATGGCCGATAAGCTTGCATCATTTGGAGGAAGTTGGTATTTTGTTTTGATTTTCATGGGGTTTTTGGGAGCTTGGATTTTATTCAATCTTTATGCTTCTCCAATCAATAGGTTTGATACATTCCCATTTATACTTTTAAATCTGATTCTTTCTTCAATTGCTGCCTTACAGGCCCCCGTGATAATGATGAGTCAGAATAGGGCAGAAGCAAAAGACAGAAAAAGATCGGAACATGATTACCAGATTAACCTGAAAGCAGAGATTGAAATACGATCTTTGAATCAAAAGATGGATCATCTTTTAATGAAGCAAATGCAACATTTAACGGAGATACAACAACTTCAGATTGATTTACTGGAAAAAATCAGAAAACAAATTAATGGAAAGATAACTTAGATAAATTAACCAGATAGTTTGAAGGCCATTTTAATTCCTTCGGTTCTTCGTCAAATATTCCGAACACAGCCGAGCCGCTTCCACTCATTGATGAGTAAATGGCACCTTTCTCGTAAAGGCTATTTTTAATTTCCGATAAAAGTGGATATTTATTGAAAATAGTTTTTTCGAAATCATTTTCTAAATGATTTTGCCAGTTGATGATTCCAGATGAAATTACATCCTTTAAATGATATTTTGGTTTACTTGGATTTATTCCTGAATATGCATCTGCAGTGTTGCTGTGTATGCCGGGCCAAATCGTAAGAATATGTTTCTCATTTTCATTTATAGTTATGTTTTCAAAAATATCTCCTTTTCCACTGGCAAAAACCGGTTTGCCCTCAATGAAAAAAGCGCAGTCGCTTCCCAGCTTTGAAGCGTAATTTTTCATGCGCTCTACATCCAAGTTTATAGTAAACAAATCATTCAATAACTTAATTGTAAAGGCGGCATTTGAGCTTCCACCACCAAGGCCTGCACCCATTGGTATACATTTGTGAAGGTGTATTTTAACCGGGGGTAAATCAAAATCGGAATCAATTAGGCTGTAAGCTTTTATAACCAAGTTGTTGTTGCTGTGTCCATTTATTACCAAACCACTGGAAGAAAAATTTACCTTGTTTTTCCCCTTCGATTCTGTGTCTTCAATAATTTCTAAGGCATCTCTCCAACTTAACGGTAGAAAAATTGTTTCAATATCGTGGTATCCGTCTAGTCGTTTATTTACAACTTTAAGTCCTAAATTTATTTTTGCGTTCGGAAATGAAATCATTTACCCCAAATCTATTAAGATTTTAATTTTTTCTGCGAATTTCTTTATTGTTAATTTTTTAAGTATTGATATACAGCTGATTACATTAACACTTCAAAATAGTTTCAGTTTATTTTTTATTACTTTTGCAATCCGTTTTCAGAAAATTAAAAATGACCTACCTGGATTTTGAAAAGCCTATCGAGGAACTTGCTAAAGACCTTAAAAAATTAATGGATGTTGCAGACAAGGGTAAAGTTGACATGACATCCGCCATTGCAGAACTTGAAAACAAGATTGTTTCGAAAAGGAAAGAAATATATGATAATTTAACTCCTTGGCAGAGGGTACAGGTTTCGCGACACCCAGAAAGACCCTATACTTTAGCCTACATCAACGCAATATCAGGAGGATCATTTTTTGAATTACATGGCGACAGGACAGTAAAGGATGATAAAGCTATGATTGGCGGGTTTGGAGAAATAGAGGGTCAAACGGTAATGTTTATTGGCCAGCAAAAGGGAATTAATACCAAAATGAGACAGTACCGTAATTTTGGAATGGCAAATCCTGAAGGATACAGGAAAGCTTTACGTTTGATGAAAATGGCTGAGAAGTTCAATAAACCTATTGTTACTTTCATAGATACTCCTGGTGCTTTTCCGGGCCTTGAGGCCGAGGAGAGAGGCCAGGGAGAGGCAATTGCTAGGAATATTATGGAGATGGCCGGACTTAAGGTACCCGTTATTTGTATAATAATAGGCGAGGGTGCATCTGGAGGTGCTTTGGGAATCGGTGTTGGAGATAGAGTATTAATGTTGGAAAATACCTGGTATTCTGTAATTTCACCCGAAAGTTGTTCTTCGATTCTATGGCGTAGCTGGAATTTTAAGGAAAAAGCTGCAGAAGCACTTAAGTTAACAGCTACCGACATGTTAAAAAATAATCTGGTTGATGGAGTGATAAAGGAGCCATTGGGTGGGGCACACGCAAACCCAGAAGAAGCATTTTTAATTGTTAAAGATGAAATACTCAAAACATTGGAAGAATTGAAAAAAAAATCTCCAGAAGAAAGAATTAATCAAAGAATAGAGAAGTTCTGCTCAATGGGAGTTGTTGAGGAGATTGAGATAATAGATTCGAGTAAGCAAGAAAATTAAATTTAACACTGAAATAAAAATAAAAAAATGGCAAACACAGGAGACATCAGTATTGGAATGGTAATTCGTTACAATGGAGAATTATGTCAGATTATTGAGTGGCAACATCGTACCCCCGGTAACTTAAGAGCATTTTATCAAGGGAAAATGCGCAATTTGAAATCCGGGAAGTTGGTTGAAAACAGGTTTAGGAGTGGGGAGGAAATGGAAATTGTTAGGGTTGAGTATAAAATGATGCAGTATATTTACCCTGAAGGAGATTTCATAGTTGCAATGGACAATGAATCCTACGAACAAGTTTATGTGCCCGGAATACTTTTGGGTGAAGGCGTTAAATTCCTAAAGGAAGGTATGGATGTAAAAGTTACTTTTGAAGGTGATAATCCAATTTTAGCTGAACCACCAACATTTGTAGAATTGGAAATTACTTATACAGAGCCAGGAGTTAAAGGAGATACTGCCACGAATACTCTTAAGCCCGCTACCGTTGAAACAGGAGCCACAGTTAATATACCATTGTTTTGTAATGTGGGTGAAAAAATAAAGATTGATACACGTAACGGTAGTTACGTTGAAAGAGTTAAATCTGCAAAATAATTTTCTTTTTATTATTTTTTTCTTTTTACGGAACTGAAATGTTCAAATTTGTGTAAAAAAGAAATTTGGGATTTTAGTAATATTTGTTATACTTTTGTCCCTTATTCTGAATACTTAAATTTCTGATGAGAAAATCTATTTTTATTTTAAGTTTTATTTTTACCTCGTTGTCTTTTTTCTCTCAGAGAAATGATTGGAAACGTGAGCGACAAGAGGTTATTTTTGGTTGTGGAGTTTCAAACTTCCTCGGAGAACTAGGTGGTAAAGATAGAATAGGTACAGATTACAGCCCTGCTGATCTTGAAATGTCTCTTACAAGACCAACAATGATGCTTGGTTATCGTTACAGGTTGGATCGCAATTGGGCTGTAAGAGGAGAGTTCAATTTTCTAAGGCTTTGGGGTGATGATAAGTTAACCAAAGAACCATTCAGAAATAACAGAAACCTGTACTTCAGATCAAATATTTATGAAATATCTGCAAACATAGAGTATGCATTCATTTATGATAAAAAAGGAAATAAATATCACATAAAGCACACCTTTAAAAGAAGGTACAAGGCAGCAAATATTTATTCTTTTATTTATATGGGAATTTCTGTTTTCCGTTTTAACCCAAAAGCAATGTATCAAGGTACTTGGATTGCGCTTCAGCCATTAGGAACTGAAGGTCAGGGTTTAAAGCCGGGTACTAAGAAATACGCTAGAATTGCCGTAGCAATTCCAATGGGTATAGGGTTTAAAATGAGGTTAACCGACCAATGGACAATCGGAATGGAGACAAATTACCGAATTACTTTTACTGATTATATCGACGATTGTAGTACCACCTATTATGATAATTACGAACTTTTGTCGAATAATAGCGCCGCCTCCGCACAATTAGCAGATCCAAATCTAGGACAGTTTCCATTACAGCTCGATGAGAACGGTAAAACTAGATCGGGTTTACAAAGAGGCGACTCCAAACAAAATGACTCTTTCATGAGTATAAACATTACCGGCAGTTACATCTTGAAAGGAAAAAGAGGGTCCAAAAAAACAAGATCCAAGTTCTGATTTTTTCCTTAACATCAGTTTTTTCAAAAAATATCTTACACTTTCTTTCTGATTTTTATTCTTTTTTATATTGCTGTTTAAATTAATCATGAAAAAGTTTAAAGTAATTTTCTTAATCACTATTTTTTTTTCAGATGCATATTCTCAGGAAATTGATACAACTCGTTTAAAATTTAATTACTTAGGGTATCAATTACCCATTTCAATTTTAAATTTTAAATCAGAAACAAACTCGTCGCAAAAGACTCCCTTGATATTTTTCCTTCATGGCGCCGGTGAAAGAGGGGTTGATAACAAATCTCAACTTTTGGGAGGTATTCCGGATATCATTAAATTTTTCAAAACTCAATCAAATTCATCTTGCGTTGTTATTGCACCGCAATGTCCTAAAGAACAAAAGTGGGTAGATACTGACTGGACCCTTTCTTCTCATAAAATGAAGGATCAAATGAGTTGGCCACTTGAAGCCGCTGAAAATTTTTTAGATTCATTTATACTGTCAAATCCATACATAGACACAGATAGGATATACGTTAGCGGTTTGTCAATGGGCGGGTTTGCAACTTGGGAGTTAATACAGCGATTTCCAAATAAGTTTACGGCCGCAATACCGGTTTGTGGTGGAGGAGATACAGCAATGGCTGATAAAATTAAGAACATACCTGTTTGGGCATTTCATGGTAAAAAAGACAAAGTTGTTTTAGTTAACAGAACAACAGATATGATTTACAAAATGAAAAAAGTAAATAAAAATGTTAAGGTTACAATTTATCCAAACGACGGACATTATATCTGGAAAAAAGTTTACGGTAGCAAGGAAATCATGAGCTGGTTTTTTTCTAAAAGAAAGAATCATTAATTAATTTTACTTTCTACTAATTTCACAAAATAATCACAGAATGTCCAAATCCTTGCAAACCATAATCTTACTAATTGGAAGTAATACTTTTATGACTATTGCATGGTATGGCCATCTTCGTTTTAAAGATGTTTCGTTTTTAAAAGATTTAGGATTGATTGGAGTTGTTTTATTAAGCTGGCTTATCGCTTTAATAGAATATTGTCTTATGGTTCCTGCAAACAGAATAGGATCAAACCTTAATGAAGGTCCTTTTAATATGTGGCAATTGAAAGTTTTGCAAGAAGTAATTTCCATTTCTGTTTTTATAGTTTTTACTTTAATTTTTTTCAAAACAGATGAATTAAAATGGAATCACCTTTTAGGATTTTTATTCATGTTGCTCGCAATATTTTTTATATTTAAAAAGTAATTAATCATTAAGACAAGAAAAAAAATAGATATTAAGGAACTTTTTCTTCAATTAAGGAAAGGAAATATTACTGCGCTTGCCCGCGCAATCACTTTAGTAGAAAGTAAACTTCAAACTGACAGGATTCTGGCCGATGAGTTGATTGACATGTGTTTGCCTTTTACAGGAAATTCTTTCAGGATGGGGATTACCGGTGTACCGGGTGTAGGTAAGAGTTCTTTTATCGAATCTTTCGGATTACATTTAATCGAAAACAAAAAAAAACTTGCTGTACTCGCAATTGACCCAAGCAGTGAAAAATCCGGAGGAAGTATTCTTGGAGATAAAACACGGATGGAAAAATTATCATCAGGTAAAAATGTTTTTATTCGTCCGACCCCTTCCGGTGGGCATCTTGGTGGTGTAGCTAGAAATACTTACGAAGCCGTAATCCTTTGTGAGGCCGCCGGTTTCGATTTTATAATTATTGAGACTGTTGGCGTAGGACAGAGTGAAACTATAGTTAAGCACCTCACGGATTTTTTTCTTTTGTTGATGTTGGCGGGTAGTGGAGATGAATTGCAGGGAATAAAAAGAGGAATTATGGAGATGGCAGATAGTATTTTGATCAACAAGGCAGACGGTAATAATCTTCAGAACTGTAAAATAGCAAAATCTGAATTTTCAATGGCAATTCATTATTTGCCACCCAACGAAAACGGATGGATTCCGAATGTCGATATTTGTTCTGCAGTCACAGGACTGGGTATTGAATCCTTTTATGATAAGATTATATCCTTTGAAGCTCAGCAAAAATCATCTGGTTACTTTAATAAAACGAGAGATGCTCAAAAACTTTTTTGGTTTGAAAATTTCTTAGTTTCAGAAATTAAAAAATTGATAGAGACCTCCTCAAAACTTAAATATTCATTTGATGAGATCAAGATGAATTTGATAACGAATAATCTGAGTCCACACTCGGCGGTGAAAACAATACTGTCAAGAATAGCGGAGAGTTTAAAATAGGGATCTGTTGATTTTTACCATTCATCCTTTTTTCTCATATTGTTCAATAAAAAAGTTACTTTTGTGACTATCGTGAAAAAGCTGTTTCTAATTTCATTTTCATTTCTGTTATTTCAGTTTGGGTTTTCCCAATCTACCAATATTAGAGGCTTTGTATATGATAAGGAGACAGGTGAACCATTGTCTTTTATCACCGTTTTTTTACAGGGGACAAATTATGGTGTTCAAACCAACGTAGACGGTTTTTTCTCCTTAACTCAAATTAATGCGGGTACTTATACCATAAGGGTTCAAACTATTGATCATGACAGCTCCTTTGCCGAAACTGTTACTGTTAAATCAGGTGAAATTGTAAATAAAAAATTATTTGTCCCAAAATCAGCTGTACAGTTAGAAGAGGTTACTGTAGATGTAGAGCAACAGCAAAAAGAAACCGACCCCAACCGTCCGGAAAATATTGACCCCATAAAAATCAGTAAATTGCCTTCGGTAGGTGAGCCCGATTTAGCGCAGTACCTTCAGATACTTCCGGGAGTTGTTTTCTCAGGTGATCAGGGTGGTCAGCTTTATATTCGAGGCGGTTCTCCTGTTCAGAATAAGGTTTTACTGGACGGTATGATCATTTACAATCCATTTCACTCAATTGGATTGTTTTCTGTTTTTGATGCTGATGTAATTCGTAATGCTGATGTGTTCTCTGCGTCTTTTGGGTCTGAATACGGTGGTAGGGTGTCATCTATCATGGATATTACTACTCGTGACGGTAACAAAAAAAGGGTATCGGGTAAAATTTCTGCCTCTCCTTTCGGTGCAAAAACTTTGGTCGAGGGGCCCTTGAGGAAATTAAGAGACGATGGCAAAGGCAGTTCCTCTTTTTTATTGTCCGCAAAGACCTCTTATCTTCCTACAACTTCCAAAGCACTTTACAGCTATATTGACCCAAATGGACTTCCTTTCAGTTTTAATGATTACTATGGAAAGATTTCAATGAATGCCCAGAACGGAAGTAAACTCAATTTGTTTGGTTTTAGTTTCAATGATGATGTAAATTATGAATCAATTGCCCGTTTCAACTGGAATTCATTGGGCTTTGGCTCCAACTTTATTCTTATACCAGCGGCATCTAATGTTTTGGTGGAAGGAAATATAGCGTACTCACAGTACAGAATTGATGTAACCGAAAACCAGGATACCACACCAAGAAGACAGAGTGATATAAATGGTTTTAATGCAGGATTCAGATTTACAAACTTCATTGGAAAAAATGAAATAAAATATGGAATGGAAATGATAGGCTTCAAAACAAATTTTTCATTGATTAATGCTTCAAACAGAACAATTCAACAGGAAGAAAATACCACAGAGGTTGCGGCGTACCTTACCACTAAAATAATATCTAAGGATAAAAAAATTGTCTTTGAACCGAGTTTCAGAGGACATTATTACGCTTCACTCGCCAACTTTTCTCCTGAGCCCAGATTCGCTTTTAAATACAACTTTACAAAAAAAATACGCGCCAGATTATCAGGAGGATTTTATTCGCAAAACCTAATCAGTGCAAACTCAGACAGAGATGTTGTTAATTTGTTCTATGGATTCCTTTCAGGGAGCGACAACATTCCGACAACCTTTACTGAGCAGTCGGGAGAAACCAGGGAAATCTCACATCGTTTACAAAAGTCTCATCATTTATTGGCCGGATTTGAGTTTGACGTAATCAAGAATTTCGAAATAAAATTGGAAGGCTATCAGAAAATTTTTACACAACTTACCAATTTAAATCGTGATAAAATCTATGATGATGTTCCTCAAAACTTTTCAGTTCCTGACTACAAGAAAAAAGATTTCATAGTTGAAGAAGGTTGGGCTAGAGGTTGTGATTTAGTAGTTAAGTATGATCGTAAGCACTTTTATTTCTGGGCAATTTATTCACTCACTTTTAATAACCGTTGGGATGGTCGTACAGAATACAAACCTGTTTGGGACAGAAGACATAATATTAATCTTGTTTCTTCTTATACATTCGGCAAAAAAAAGAACTGGGAATTGAATGCAAGATGGAATTATGGTTCAGGTTTCCCGTTTACTCCAACTCAGGGCTTTTATCCTTCAATAAACACCAATGGAAATGCAAGTGTTGATTTGAATAACATAAACGGTTCATTAGGCTTCATACCCGGAGAATTGAACAGTGCAAGGTTGTCTGATTATCATAGATTGGATATAAATTTGAAGTATCGTTTTTTATGGACAGAGCATTCCACACTTGAAGTTACAGGAGGTGTTACCAACGCCTACAATAGGAAAAATATATTTTATCGTTCAAGAAATACAGGACAAAAAATTTACCAGCTCCCAATTTTACCTAGTTTAAATATCAGTATGACCTTCTGATATTTTTTTGATTTTCTTTTTTTCAACACAGCATAAGTCTTAGCGATGATTTTGTAAGTTTGTTATCCGTTTTTAGTATATCTAAACTTTTATTTTTTGTTTAATCTATGGGAAGAATTTTTGAAAAAAGAAAACATAAAATGTTTGCTCGTTTTGCGAAAATGGCAAAGGCATTTACCAAAATTGGGCGAGAAATTGTTATTGCAGTAAAAGCAGGCGGCCCGGACCCCGCGAATAATGCAAGGTTGAGACAAGTAATTGCTAATGCGAGGGCACTAAATATGCCCAAAGACCGTATTGACAGTGCAATTAAGCGCGCAAATGACAAGGATACCTCAAATTATGAAGAGGTAATTTATGAAGGATATGCACCACACGGAGTTGCGGTTTTGGTTGAATGTGCAACAGATAATCCTACACGAACCGTAGCCAATATAAGAATGTATTTCAATAGAGGTGGTGGGGAACTTGGAAAGAGTGGTTCCGTTGGTTTCATGT
Source organism: Bacteroidota bacterium (assembly GCA_046302135.1). GTDB lineage: Bacteria > Bacteroidota > Bacteroidia > B-17B0 > Aurantibacillaceae > AM-1111. The sequence goes on from JBKCIQ010000122.1 coordinate 49,312, forward strand.
TTGATAGAAAAGGAATGTTTAAAGTTAATGCAAAGGGAATGTCAAAAGATGAGATAGAATTTGAGTTGATTGATTTTGGGGCTGAAGAGTATACATGGGATGATGAAACAGGAGAATTGATAATTCAGACATCCTTTGCAGATTTTGGACAGATGCAGAAAGCTTTGGAAGATAGAAATATTGAAGTTCAAAGTTCATCAAAGGTGTTTGTCCCAAATGTTTCTAAAGAGATAACTCAAGAACAGGAAAATGAAGTTATGGAACTCGTGGAGAAAATGGAAGATGACGATGATGTGCTGGCTGTTTATACTAACATCCAATAATTTAAATCAATACTCAAAATCAATACTCGAAATATAACGTGGAAAGACAAATTAAAACTTGGAAAATCAATTCCGTAAAAAATGATTCAGGGTTAAGTAGGCTTCAAGACTGTTTGGAAACAGATAGAATCATTGCTTCACTATTATTGCAGAGAAATATTAATACATTCGAAGAAGCTAAGAATTTTTTTCGTCCTGAGCTGAGTCATTTACATGATCCTTTTCTGATGAAAGACATGGATAAAGCTGTTGAAAGAATACAGACTGCTCTAATGTCAAATGAAAAAATTCTTGTTTATGGTGATTATGATGTTGATGGAACCACTGCCGTTGCACTTTTTTATAGCTTCATAAACTCACACACCCCGAGTGTGGATTTTTATATACCGGACAGGTATTCTGAAGGATATGGAATTTCCTATCAGGGGATTCAGTATGCTAAAGAATCAGGTTGTAAATTAATTATTTCCCTAGATTGCGGTATTAAAAGTATTGATCATGTTGAATATGCAAAACAACTGGGAATAGATTTTATAATTTGTGATCACCATTTACCATCAGATAAATTACCCGATGCAGTTGCGATTTTAGATCCTAAACAAACAGATTGTAATTATCCTTATAAGGAGCTCTCGGGTTGCGCAATTGGATTTAAATTAGTTCAAGCAATTAGTATTAAAAATCAATGGGAATTTGAACCTATTGAAAATTATTTGGATTTGGTTGCCATTTCAATTGCTGCGGATATTGTGCCAATTACCGGTGAAAACAGGACTCTTGCATATTTTGGTTTGAAAAAGTTAAATATGAAGAAACGTCCTGGTATTTTAGCTTTACTCGAAAATGTTAGGCAGGACGGGCAAAAAACAGAAAAGGAGATAACGATTAGTAATATTGTGTTTACTATTGGGCCAAGAATAAATGCTGCAGGGAGAATAGATCACGGCTCCAAAGCCGTAAAGTTACTTGCTTCAAAAAATTTCGAAGAAGCTAAGAAAATTGCCTTTGAGATAAATAAAAATAATAGTGACAGAAGAGATCTTGATATTGGTACCACTAATGAAGCACTTGAAATGATTGTTGATTCCGGTAGCTTGTCCCAAAGGAAATCTACGGTTTTATTCAGCGAGAAATGGCACAAAGGTGTCGTGGGAATTGTTGCATCAAGAATCACTGAACATTATTATAAACCTACCGTAATTTTAACCGAATCAAACGGAATGGTAATGGGTTCTGCCAGGTCGGTCAAAGATTTTGATTTGTATCAGGCAATTGAACAATGTAGTGATTTGTTGGAACAATTTGGTGGACATAAATATGCGGCAGGGCTTGCAATGAAACCGGAAAATCTTGATGCATTCAGCAAAAAATTTGAAGAGGTTGTAGCATCATCAATAACGGATGAAATGTTGATACCTAAAGAGGAAATAGATCTTCAAATTAATTTTAATGAAATAAATGATAAGTTGCTCAGGGTGTTGCTACAGTTTGCACCTCACGGCCCCGGAAATATGACGCCTGTTTTTTGTACAATGTCTGTTTCTGATTCAGGTTTTGCACGGGTCGTCGGCAACAACCACCTCAAACTTGAATTATTTCAGGAGGGAAACTTTAAAGATAAGTTCAACGCTATTGCCTTTAACATGGGGGACTATCTTCCGTTTTTCCAACAAAAGAGAAATATTAATGTTTGTTATACAATAAATGAGAACGAATACGCAAACAAAAAAAGTTTACAATTGGTGATTCGTTCAATACAGATTCAATAATTAATGAATTTTAAACACCGATTAACAGACTATACGTTAGTGAAAAATGTGAATTTTCGAATTAATTGAGGTTAGCTGCCAGCTTACTGAATTTTTAGTATATTAGTTGTAGGGTTTGTTGGATGAATGGAACACGTCAATTTTTACGAACAAGCTAAAAATACGGTACAAAATATTAAAATTAAACATGAAAAATATAATTTTAACCTTAACATTGACAATTGTTGCAGCTTTAGGGTTTGGACAGAAAAATAAATATTACAAGAGTATTGAAGAAATTCAAAATGCACCGCATCCTGATAGTGTGTATATAGTTGATTTTTACCTTGGTGTTGATTTGGAGGAATGTAAACTGGTTAAATGGAGTAAATTCAAAAATATTTCTTATCTTAGGATAACAAATACAAAAATTGCAGCATTCCCTGAATGGGTTTTTGATTTAGTTAGCCTTAACTCTTTAACTATAAACGGGCTTCGTAAAGATAACCTAAATGAAAATGGAGAGTTTTCTAAAGTCTCTGTGATAGCCCCACTGAACAAAATTCCTGAACGAATCAGCGAGTTAACAAACTTGAGCTTTTTTGATATAAGTTTTACAAGTGTTACAGAATTTCCTGAGTCTATTTTGAAATTAGACAAATTAAAGAGAATATATTTTGCTGATTGTCCAATTTCAACAATTCCAAAGATTATAAAAACGCTGGCAAAAAAACAGCAAACTATTTGTTTAGGCTTGGTTTACAATCAAATAGTTAATAAAAAAGAACGGAAATATCTTAAAAAATTTGATAGTGGTTATGAAAATAATGGAAAACATACTATCCATTATATTTGTTTAGATGATTATAAAGACGCCTTTACGAAGGATAGTTTTTATACTGAGTAAAAAAGAAATAAAATACATTAAAAAATTTGATATTGGTTTCGAAAATAGTGGAAATACACCTTAAATAAAATTTGTTTAGTTGATTATAAAGCCAGCTGTACGATGGATAGTTTTTTTCAATCATATTGAAAAGAATGTTAGAGCAAAGGCTATAAATGCAGATTTCAAAACAGATTAAACAATCAAAGAATTTGTGATGTATGTGCCTAATTCTATTTGCCTGCCAACTCATGCTCTTCACTCATCTTTGTTTCTGATTGTTTTTCCAATAAATCAGAAATGATATTCAAAATTATTTTTCTTGTCTTAGGAATGGAAAACAACAATGTTCCACCAATAATTATCCAACGTAATTTCATAATTTTTTTTCTCACCTAATCACGAATACAGTGCCAATAATATGGAGATTGATTTACAATGAATTAATTCATTATATTGAAAAAAATCTTTCCCATAATTAGAGAAAATAACTTTTTTGGGAAAAGATATTTCTACTTAAGAAACAGCATTTCTCTGTATTTTGGCAATGGCCAGAAATCATCATCGATCATAGCCTCAAGCTTATCTGAATGATA
>JBKCIQ010000123.1:0-2369 GCA_046302135.1 Bacteroidota bacterium
AAATTTTGGTTCACATTCATACTCCTGTTGGGCAAAGCGCGATTCAATTAGTGGCAACACTCTTATTTCAAAAATAAATAATGGACCATTCGATTTAAGAGGTAGCGAATTTTCGGTTAATGTGCTTACTTTGGGGGATGCTAATCAATGGCTTTCAGTTAATAGCACCGCTCCGCAGGATGATTCAGTATGGAATTGCTACATAGCGACTTATGATGCAATATCTGGAGTGGCAAAAATATATGTAAATGGCTTATTAGATAGCGCAGTAATTTTAAATTATTCAGATGTTACAAATACACCGATGTATATTGGCGCAAGACCATTTTGGAGTGGAGTTAATGGTTCAGCATTCTTTTTTAGAGGCACAATTGATGAGGTAAACATTTACAATAGAGTATTAACTCAATTTGAAATTGATTCGATATGTTCAATAACTACAAATTCTACAAATTCAATTTCTGCAAAGCAAAAATTGAGAGTGTTTCCTAATCCTTCAAATCTAACTGAATCAATTAAAATTAATTTAGAATTAGAAAACGCACAAGTTACGCTATATAATAATTATGGAAACGTAGTACAAACAACCGACAATTTCAACGGTTCCATTTTATCTTTAGATAAACAAAAACTTGATTCCGGTATTTTTTGGTTGAAGATTACTAAGAATAATAAAATTTTGTTTTCGGAAAAAATCATTTTAATTTCTAATAAATAAAGCAGCTAACAGCGTGCAAGCGCCATTTTTGCGAGTTGTAATGCTAATTGATAAATTAGCAGGAGTAAGTTGTAGCAAAAACAGGCGCCGGCACGCGGACCGTTATGTACAATCGCTGAAACTCAATCGTTTTCTTCCGGAGTTTATTTAAGTCAGGCGTAAAAAAATTGTTTTGTAAGTTTAAATAAAGGAGAAATATTTTTAGAATAATTTTTTAAATAAGTTGTTGGATCGGATGAAGACATGAAAGCTCGCTTTCGGATGTTTGAAGACGAGATCAACAACTTGTCTAAGTTAGCGGGAAAATTTTTAAGAATCAATTTTTGTGAGTAGAAATAAGATTTCAACAGAAAATTTTTTCTTGTAAGATGTTAAAAATCAGAATAAACGCTAACTTAAAAAATAGCTTTTACAAAAGCTTTTTTATTTTAAAAATTACATTCAATTTTTTTTGAGTTTAAACTACGTGCGCAATATTTTATTGCTGCCCATAGTTAAGGTGGGTTGAAACTCCGGAAAAAAAGAAGAGATCGATTGAGAAGAAATTCAGCGACTCCGTTGTTTTAAAAAAAATGTAGAGCTTTAGTAAAAAGTTAAAACAACTGTACATAACAGCGTGCAAAACGCAAGCCAAAAGTTTTATATTTGTATTCAGCAAACGGTTTTTTTGGCCTGCGTTTGCACGCAATACGTTAGCGTTCATTGGTAAAAATAACAAATAAAAAAAGCAATATATTTGGTATTTGTTTTAACAGTATTAAAAAAATATAATCAAATAAATATGAAAAAAGTAAGTTTAATTTTATTCCTTTTACAAGGATTTGGCTTGATTGCTTACAGCCAAGAAAAGTCTTCTTCAGTAACCATCGGTAAACAAGTGTGGATGACAGAAAACTTGAGTGTTGACAAATTTCGCAATGGAGACCCTATAAAGCACGCCAAAACGGACAAAGAATGGAAGATGGCAGGTGAGAACAAACAGCCAGCCTGGTGTTACTATAGTAACAATCCAAAAAATGGAGTGAGTTATGGAAAACTATATAACTGGTATGCAGTAAATGATTCACGAGGTCTTGCCCCTAAAGGTTGGCATATACCAACGGATGATGAGTGGACAGCACTAACTGATTATTTGGGTGGAGAAGAAAAAGCAGGTGATAAAATGAAAAGCGAAAAAGGGTGGGATAAATATCAACCTTTAGATTCATTAGGTGAGCCAATTGGTATGCCTATTCAAGGAAACGGCACAAATACATGCGGTTTTTCAGGTCTTCCGGGCGGTAACCGTTACATCAATGGTTCATTCTTCTACATTGGGGAGTACGGTAACTGGTGGAGTTCTTCAGAGGGCGGTACGGGAGATGCCTGGTACCGCAACCTTAATGGAGGTAATGGCAATGTAGGCAGGAACGACAACTTTAAGGTATTAGGCTTATCTGTCCGTTGCCTCAGGGATTAAAGAGAGCCGAATTCATTTGACAATTTGATAATTTGTCCGCCATAGGCGGACCGATTTTAAAATAATAATATTCACTTTAAAGATGCAATCTTGAATAACCAACGCAACGCTAACAGCGTGCAAGCGCCATTTTTGCGAGTTGTAATGCTAATTGGTAAATTAGCAGTTGAAAGTTGTAGCAAAAACAGGCGC
>JBKCIQ010000124.1:0-7532 GCA_046302135.1 Bacteroidota bacterium
CCTATATTAATTCTGGGCTTATCTTTTATCTACTTGTTTTTTCTCTGACTATTTATTTCTTTGATTGTATCGGCCATCTGTAAAAGCAAAATAAAAAGTTAATATTTAAATTTATCGATAGGAAATTTTTTTTGAAACAAAAACCTTAGCTACTTGTATAATCTATCTCAATGTTATAATGAAAATTAACTTTTTTTATTCAGTGTATTAATAAATATTTATTGTTAAAATTAGATATTTATACACTCAAGTTTTGAATTCCAGAAGAAAGTAAAAATTTAACTAAACAAAATTAAACAGGAGGTTGCCATTCATCAAAAGTAACTATTCCTGTGTCTACGTCATACATTGCGCCAATAATTTTGAGATCACCATTTTTTTCCAATTCATAAATGATATGACTCTCGTTTCTTATCAGCTTAATGGTCAATTCAACATTTATTTTTGTAACATTGTTTACAAACTGTCTGTTTGAGCCGTTACGATTCTCTTTTGTTTCCGTCTCACGGGCAACTGCAGGATAAATTTTATTTAAAAGAGTTGTCAGATGGCCTAATTCAACGTTATTACATGCTCCAACTATTGCTCCGCACTTGGTATGACCTAAAACAACTATCACTTTTGTACCTACCATTTTCGTCGCAAATTCTAAACTACCAATGATATCTGTATTTAAAACATTCCCTGCAATACGTATACTGAAAATATCTCCCAAGCCTTCATCGAATATCAATTCTGCAGAGGTTCTACTATCCATACAACTTAAAATTGTTGCAAACGGAGCCTGACCTTTTGAAGACAGTGTTACCTGCTCAGTAAGATTTTGATTCGCGTGAATGTTTTTTCTGAAACGTTCATTTCCTTCCTTCAATAGTACTAACGCTTCATCCGGACTTAATTTAGTTTGCTCTTCTTTTGTGTACATTGTTAATTTTAAAACCTGAATCTCATGAAACCAATAGCCAATGAAAGTGTCGGACCGTTCTGTGTGAAAAAAGTATAAGCATCACGTGAAGCAATTCCTCCTTCAAAGTCACCATTTTTACCTATAAAAATAACACCCATCGGAATTGAAAAATCATAATTTCCTCCTCTAACAAATCCTGCCTGCAGTTTTAACCATTTAAATAGGTACAAATCTCCACCAAGTCCAACAACCGGTTTTTTAAAATTTCCTGCTTCATCGTTGAAAGGAAAAATCATATCAAATCCTATCTCTGCACGGTTTTTAATTACGATACTCGCACCAAATCGACCCATCCCCGGAAGTTTGGTAACTATTTCTTTCTGCCCAACCATTCTCAATAAACCTTTTGCACCCAACACATCTGTTAGGTTACCGGGAATGTTGTAATTGTTCATACCTGGCGAAAAAGTACTTGCTAATAATGTATCACGAACTTCATATACATTTCCTGTCCATTTAATTGAACCTGCATTAATGAATGACGCTCCGATTTTAAGGAAATTTTTTACAATCACATTTACACCAAAATCAAAGCCCCAACCCGAACCAACAGATTTGGGAGGGAAGCTTGCACCACTAACGGCATTTGCTGTTTGAGCCGCGGTTCCATAATCAATATTAAATGAAGGACTCAAAGATGTTATGGCTGTAAGTTTGTTATTCTCAGACTTAATACTGGTGTATCCTGTTCCCTGCATATACTTAACCCCTACTCCTGCAAACAAAGCAAAAATACTGTCACCAAATATCCTTCTTCCATAAGATACATTCCATTCCCTTGTCCAACTCATTGTCATTTCAGAACCATTCAATAGCTCTCCAATTTTTTTGGGAATTGTTGCAACACCGGAAATAATATTTTTAATTGAATCAGCTGTTATGTTCGGGTTATTGGATATAATACTAGTGTCTTGAGTGAGTGGATTCAAATACAAAAGCTGATCAAAGTATTGAGATGTCTTTCCTAAAAATATGAGGTCAGATGCCTGAGGTCCCAACTTACTATACCATTGAAATCTATCGTTGACATGAAATGCAAATCCGCCTGCATGTTTTGTTATGAATCCAAAACCTAAAGACCCATAATCGGCATTAATCGCAAAGCCTTGGTCGGCAAAACTTTTTGCGGCATTAATTTTTTCTTCCCTTGTAAAATCTTTAAAATTTCCGCCTAATACCTGTCCCAACATACTTCTTAGTTCAGGCTTTTGCAAAGCAGTAGAATGGATGGAGCCCGCAAACTCATTTAAACCGACGGCAAAATGATATTTTGTATAACGAAAGTCCCAACCTAAGTTAGCAGGATTAATTCCGGTTGCCTGATAGTCTGTTGCAAAGGTAGTAGCACCTCCATGACCGGTATTAGTAAAGGTACTGAACTCCATTTGTGCAGAGGCAATTAATGAAGTAAGTAACATGGAGTTAATTAATATTGTTTTTTTCATGGGGTCCATTTATGTTTTAAAAATAATCAATTTACAGAATTACCATTAATATCCAATTCTACAACGTCGTAACCAAGTTTTTTTACACGTTCAAAAAGTGATGCCTTATCACCAACAATTAAAATATTCATACTGCCAATAGCTAGATACTTTTTAGCAAGTTGATTTATTTCTTCTTTTGTGATGGAGTTCAAAATTTCACTTTGTTTGCTAGGATAGTCAGAAGTTAAATTATAGTCCAATAAACGTTTTAAAAATCCTGCCTTCTGATATGGTGCTTCATATTTTAGCGCTTCATTCTGTCCCATTGCACTTTTGGTGAAGGTTAATTCATCCGCTGTAATTCCTTTCTCAACGTAATTCTTCATTTGTTGTAAATAATCCATAATGGCTGTATCAGTAGCGTTTGCTTTAATTCCTCCGGAGATTTCATATACTCCCGGAAATTGATCGCCGGCAAAATACCCACGTGTACCGTATGTAAATCCTCTAACCTCTCTAAGTTGTAGATTTATCCTTGAGTTGAATGCACCCGCAAAAATATAATTCATAATTTGTGCTCTGTAGTATTCACCTGTTGCATCGTAAGGGATGCTCATAAAACCGAGACGCACTTCACTTTGCGCCGCACCTTTTTTATCAACGAAATAAATTTTTGTTTTTTCAATTTTAGGAATTTCCGGATCAGGAAGCTTTACCACCTTTGAGTTTTTCCAATCTTTTAAAAATTGAATCTTTGAAAGGAATTCATCTTTGTTTACATCGCCCACAACAACCAATTTGGAAACTCCGGGATAAAATCTCTCTTTGTAAAATTTACTTAAGTCATCCATGCTTATATTTTTCACTGTTTCCATTGTGCCTGAACCCGGATAAGCCATTGTGTGATCTTTGCCGTAATTTATCTTGGAAAAAACAATATTTGCAATAGCTGTAGGTTGAACAGTTTGATTTTTAATTCCATTCAATAATTCTTTCTTTACTCTTTCAAACTCTGTTGGATCCCACTTTGGTTTGAAAAGTCTTTCTTCCATTAACTTCAAAGTCGCATCCAAATTTTCCTTTAAACATGAAACATTAATAGTCATATCAACTGATCCTGAAGAAACAGATATACTACTTCCCATTTTATTAAGAGCGGATTCGAAATCTTCTGCTGAATAATTTTGGGAAGATTCATTTAATAATCTTGAAAGCAAATCAGATGTTCCGGATTTGTCTGCCATTTCGAATCTATGTCCTGCTCCTATATAAAGTTGAAGCGTTACCTTTGGAATTTCATCGCTGCTACTGCCAACAATCTTCAATCCATTTGCAAATTCATCATTCCATATTTTAGGTACGTTTACCACAGGGCTTGGTCCAGATCCTGGTTTTTTAGAACGATCAAAATTATCTTTTGGCTCTTTATAACTTAAATTTTTGTATTCTGCGCTTTCGGTTTCAATTGAACGTTCAGGCCTTTTAAAATTATCTTCTTTTGCAATGAGGTTCTTTTTTCCCTGAGGAACAACGCTCACTATAACACAAGGCTTATTCTTAACGTAAGTATTGTAGACACGCATTATATCCTCTTTTTTCAGTTTTAAAATATCATTCAAATCTTTACCTATCCAATTAGGATTTCCTTTGAATGTTTGATAGGAAGCTAAGCGAGAGCCTTTGCCCTGTACTGTAGTCAGCTGATTATAAATATCACTTTTTGTAACTGCCTTCAGTTTTAACATATCTTCATCTGTCACTCCTTTCTTTTCCCACTCGGCAAAAATTTTCCTTATTTCTGATTCGAGTTTTGAGAGTGAATCTCCTTCCTGTGATAATGCAGTAATCTCAAAACGTCCTGCTAATTCCAAAGTAGGATGGAAAATATTTGTCCTTACTGCCTTTTGTGTTTTAATCAGTTTCTCATAAAAAGGAGAGGAAAGATTTGACGGATCAAGGATAAAAGAAAGTGCGTCCATAGCCGCTTCATCTTTGTGTCCTGAAGGTACGGACTGCCAAGCCATTTTCAACATAGGAAACTTAACTCTGTCTTCGTATGATAAATAACGATCTTTATCCAATACAAACTGCTTTACAATCTGTTTTTTAACTTCAGGTCCTTTAGGTATAGAAGAAAAATATTTATCCGCCAACTTCAATGCTTCGTCCGGATTAACATCACCTGAAATAGTAAGCGCCGCATTATTAGGGCCATACCATCTCATATAAAATCTTTTCAAATCACTTTCATCCACTCTATCCAAATCTTCAATGTAACCTATCGTTTGCCAGGAGTATGGATGACCTTTCGGATAAAGCGCTTCGCACATTTTTTCATTACTCACGCCATAAGGAGCATTGTCGTAACGCTGACCTCTTTCATTTTTTACAGTTGCTCTTTGCACTTCGAACTTACTTCTGGTAACACTATCAAGTAGGAATCCCATCCTGTCGCTCTCGAGCCATAGCATAATTTCGAGTTGGTTAGCGGGAACTGTTTCGAAATAATTGGTACGATCAGTATTTGTAGTTCCGTTAAGCGTTCCTCCTGCTTCGGTGACATATTTAAAATGCATTTCATCTCCAACATTCTTACTTCCCTGAAACATCATGTGTTCAAAGAAGTGAGCAAATCCGGAACGCCCTTCCTGTTCTCTTGCGGAACCAACGTGATAAGTCACATCAACATAAACAATGGGATCGCTATGGTCTTCATGTATAATTACAGTAAGACCATTTTCCATCAGGTATTTTTTGTACGGAATTACAATCTCATTTCCCTTTCTTTTAACCTCTTCGATGAGTTTAATCCCCTTTGGAAGAGTTGTTTTATTTTGCGCGAAAGAACCGAAACAAAACAAGGTGGCAACAATAAAACTGATAATTGAATTTTTCATGCGTTTTAATTAGTCCGTAAATATAATTTTTTAACTCCGATTAACGTAAGATTGGCTTCTTTTTTAACTGTTTAATGAGTACATTTGTAATGCGAAAAATCAATAAAATTAACTAAACAAAATAAAGATTATGTATCCAGAAGCATTGGTAAAGCCCATGAAAAATGAGCTAACTTCATTGGGATTTGAAGATTTAACCACACCCGACGCAGTTGAGAAAGCTGTAGGTTCACAAGGAACAGTATTGGTAGTTGTAAACTCTGTTTGCGGTTGTGCCGCCGGAGCTGCAAGACCGGGAGTTCGTAAGTCTTTGGAAAACGCTAAAAAACCTACAAAGCTTGCAACCGTATTCGCAGGTTTCGATATTGATGCAGTGGCTCAAGCTAGAAAACATTTTTCTCCCTACCCGCCATCATCACCTGCCATTGCACTTTTTAAAGATGGAGAATTGGTACATTTTGTAGAGCGTCATCATATAGAAGGCAGAAATGCAGACATGATTGCGGAACACCTCAAGATGGCATACGAAGAATTTTGTTAAGCAAAATGTTAAGAGGCCGAAAGTAATTTTGGCCTTTTTCTTTTAAGTCTGATTATTGAATTTTCAATAGTCCATTAAATCATTTACCGTTTGTTTTATTGCGTCAATATCATTAGAATTTATTTCTCCAATTTTTTTGGTTAGTCTGTCTTTACTGATTGAACGCAAATTAAAAACAAGAATTTCTGATGCTTGTTTTAGCTTATTCTTTTTGTCAGGTTGTAAAACAACATTGCCCTTGTAATTTTTAATTTTTGTGGTTAAGGGGCAACAAATGAGAAGATTTAAATAGGTGTTGAGCAGATTACCACTAATGATTACAACCGGTCTCACTCCTGCTTGTTCCTGCCCTTTTACGGGATTTAGGTTAGCGTACCATATCTCTCCCTGTTTCATTTTTCAAAATCTTTTATTTCTTTTAAGTATTCAGCCATTCCTTCTTCCGCCATACTTAAGACATCAGCATCTTGAGCCATTTGTTTATATGAACGTATGTATTCGGCTTTATTTAATTGAGTCAGATAAATGCGTAAAGCCTTTTCAATAATTTTATTTTTGGGCATTTTAAATTCCTTTGCTTTCTTTTCGAGCAGTTCTAAAATGCTATCGGGTAAGGTGCTGGTGAATGTTGCCATAATAAAGTTTAATTTTATTTTACAAATATATTTCATATTTATATATTATAAATACATAAAGGATTTTTTAACAATGATTTCAAAGATCCAAGTAATGGTTATTCACTTGAAATATCGAATTAACATGAGTTTTGAAATTATTTTATTAATCAGCTAAAAACATGGATGTTATACTGTTTTAAAACACTTTTTCGTACGAATAAATGTAATTAACAACACTTTTTCGTATGAATAAATGTAATATATAACACTTTTTCGTACGAATAAATGTAATATATTTGTGCTTTAAATAGCTGAAATGGAAAGAAAAGCTTTACAAAAATTAGCAGAATGGAAAATAAAGAACGGCAGAAAACCCATAATTATTCAAGGTGCACGGCAGGTAGGTAAGACTTGGCTAATGAAGGAGTTTGGAAAGAAAGCATTCAAAAAAACAGTTTACATCAACTTTGAAAGCTCCAAACGGCTGCAGAACATTTTCGAATCGGACTTCAACATTGAAAGAATTATATCAATTTTTGAAGTTGAGTTTGAAACTAAAATTGACAACAATACACTGATTATTCTTGATGAAATTCAAGAGGCTAAAAAAGGAATTACCGCACTTAAATATTTTTTTGAAAAAAGCCCACAATATTTCATAGTGGCAGCAGGGTCTTATTTGGGTGTTTCTTTACAGAAAAATAACTCTTTTCCCGTTGGAAAGGTAGACCTCATGACACTTTATCCCTTAACTTTTGAAGAATTTATTTCCAACTCCAAAGAGAAACTATTGGCAAAACACCTGCAAGAAAAAAACTGGAAGGTATTGTCGCCGTTTCACGATAAATTAGTTGATCTGCTAAGAACATATTATTTTATTGGGGGCATGCCGGAGGCCGTAAATTCATTTTTTGAAAAAAGAGATTTGCATCTGGTAAGAGAAATTCAGAAAAATATTTTAAGTGGTTATGAAAATGATTTTGCCAAGCATGCCCCGATTGAAATTGTACCCAAAATAAAAATGGTATGGAACTCAATTATTTCTCAACTATCTAAAGAAAACAAAAAATTCATGTATGGTGA
>JBKCIQ010000125.1:0-8104 GCA_046302135.1 Bacteroidota bacterium
TATACAGTTTTGAATGTTTTATTTCCACCTACTGAAAATGCAGAAATGCTTTTGTTCAACTTAGACATTTCAGGTATTGCGGCTTCAGGCGGAAGTGCGTGTAGTAGTGGAAGCAATGTTGGCTCGCATGTTTTACGCGGAATAGGCGCAGATACTTCAAGACCTGCAGTAAGATTTTCCTTCAGTAAATACAACACTAAAGAAGAAATTGACTACACACTCAACAAGGTTGTAGAACTTTTCAGTAAATAAATTTTTCATGAGTGAAAAAATACAAATTGGAATCATTGGATCTGGCGCCATGGGATCTGGGATTGCACAGGTTGCAGCACAAGCAGGACATTTAGTATGTTTATTCGATACAAACGAAAATGCTCTAACAAAATCAAAACAAAATCTGAGTTCAACTTTTAATAAGCTCGTTGAAAAAGGAAAGATCACATCAGAGGATGCGAAAAAATATTTTGAATCTATTAATTTTTGCAGTTCATTAAATGATGAAAAACTAACTTCATCAAACCTAATAATCGAGGCAATTGTTGAAAATCTAGAAATCAAACAAAAAGTTTTTTCTGAAATTGAATCGAAAGTTTCTTCAGATTGTATTTTAGCCAGCAACACATCATCTTTGAGTATTACCTCAATAGCATCTGCTTGTTCCAAACCTGAAAGAGTAATAGGAATACATTTTTTTAATCCGGCACCGTTGATGCCTCTGGTAGAAATTATTCCCGGAATTGCAAGCTCAAAAAAAGTAAGTGAAACCGCACAATCAGTTATTTCCAAAATGGGAAAATCTGTGGTTTTGTGTAAAGATACCCCGGGTTTTATTGTAAACAGAATTGCACGACCATACTACGGAGAAGCCATGCGTATTTACGAAGAAGGCATAGCAGATATCCCTACAATTGATCATGCATTAAAAACGGTAGGCGGATTTAAAATGGGTCCTTTCGAATTGACTGATTTAATCGGGCATGATGTTAACTATACAGTAACCGAAACAGTATGGAGACAATTTTATTTTGATGCGCGTTACAAACCGGCTCTGTGTCAAAAGAGATTGGTAGAAGCAAAAATGTTTGGCAGAAAGAGCGGAAAAGGTTTTTATGATTACTCAGAAGGTGCGGTTACAACAAGTTATAAAGATGACAAGGAGTTGCATGATAAAATTTTTTTGAGAGTAATTTCTATGTTAGTGAACGAAGCCGCAGATGCACTTTATCTTAATGTTGCTTGCGCTCAAGACATTGATACTGCAATGATGAAGGGCGTGAATTATCCTAAAGGATTATTGAAATGGGGTACTGAAATTGGATTAGATAAAATTCTCTGCACGCTTGATGATTTGTATTCGTTATACAGAGAAGAACGCTACCGTGCCTCTGTATTATTGAGAAAACACGCTAAAAATAAAATCACATTCTATTAGCTTAATTAATAGAAGTAGCTTCGGGCATAATCAATTTAGAGAATTAATCAATCTTTAGTTTATTAGATTTTTTCATCGTTTAGGTGAATAGATTTCTTTGACTTTTTCATGCGTTCAAGCATTACAAAATAAACGACATATTTTTCCTTGTCTTTTTTTATCCTAATCGCATAAGCAGATTCCATTACCTTACTTTTTTTTTGATTTTTTCGCGAAATCTCCAACTCATCAGATAGTTTTTGTATAATATTTAAAGTAGTAAAATTATTTTCATCAAAAAAAAGAATGCTAACATGTTCAGCTAGTGCTGTTCGTTTATTTTTAAAATATCCAAGATAATGTGATGCCTTCAAAACTCTTATTTCAGGCGTAGCTCCATAAAAACAACCTCTTCCCTTTTGTTGTTGATTACACGGCGACTTATTTGAAAGCAGGTAATTTAAATGATATTTGGAGGCGATTTCAAGTGCTTTATTTTTTTCTGAAAGTGAATCAATTAAAAACTTTTGTATAATTAAGGATAATTCTTTTTCTTTTTGTGGAATTGAAACTGGTTTTGACACATTTTTCAATTTTATCTTATTGGTTTTAGAATTTACAGATGAGTTTGATTTTTCATTTACATTTTCAATTAAAGAAGTACTAACATCAACCAAATCAAATTTCTTTTTTTCGATAAAATTTGGAGAAGTTGGCAAATTAAAAGTTTGCTCAATGTAATTATTAGAATGGTACATAAACAAATCTGTACTTCTAATTGATGTTCCTGAAATGATAAATGCTACACCATGGCCGTAGCTGTCATCTCTAAGCATGTTTTCGTTGTGACCAGGGGAGTTTTTCCATGCATTAAAAGAACTAAAAGCAATACCTTTTGCTATTTTATCTATTACTTTACCACATGCAGAATAAGAATCATAATATACGTTTTCTCCTGACCAGTTAAGATGTGATTTACCCTCACTTACATATTGTATTCGCTCACCTGGACCCAGACCTGTAAAAAAGTAGGTCCCGTTTTTTTGATTATGTGAGCATTGGGCATTAACCAACATCCACAAACAATGGTTTCTTGATGCCAGCCACAAAGTATCATCCCAAACCAATATACTTTTTTTATTGGCTTTTCTGTATTCATTTATTTCTTGATGAAAATAAAAAGCGGCCAAGCGCTCTATGTATTGAATCGAGTCAGTTTCAACAGCTTTTTTAATAGTATATAGTTGCCTTACAAGCTCCGGTTTACCTTTAGATAATAAAAAACTTGGGTAACAAAAAAAAAGAAAGCTCGATACAATTAATTCTTTTATTTTCATTCGATTAATTTTTTCAGTTGATAAATTTTCATACATCAATCAACATCAATAACTCAAGGATAAATAAATTGTTACACAAAAACAGAATTGATTAGTAAATAACTCACCTACCTATTTAAGAACTTATTCGAAAGCTAAACCCGAAAATTCAAATAAATCAGAATTTAATTTCTAATTTTATGTAATTCTTCTTAAAAGTGATGCAAAAAAACGATCCAAAAGTAATACGCGCCTGGACCTTTTACGATTGGGCAAATTCTGTTTATCCGCTTTGCATTACCTCAGCTATTTTTCCGAACTTTTACGATAAGGTTACTTCTACTCTACAATCTACCATTACGCTTCCTGAAAACAGCCCGGCGCTAGCCAAAACAATTGCTGTACTCGATAATCAGCAGCTCTATACTTATAATAAAACGGAAGCAAATCATCAGGTTACTCTTGAAATTTTTCATCATCAGGTAAATTTATTTGAGAAAAGTTTCGATAGCTCAGAAATTTACTCTTACGTTTATTCTTTTGCACTTTTAATTGTAGTTTTAATTATTCCATTGTTATCTGGTATTGCAGATTATTTTGGCAACAAAAAAAGATACCTGCAGTTTTTTTGCGTTTTGGGTTCTCTTTCTTGCATGAGCATTTATTTTTTCAATCCGCAAAATCTTGCAGTCAGTTTTATCCCATTTATAACTGCTACTATAGGCTTTTGGGCAAGTCTTGTGTTCTATAATTCATATCTACCCGAAATTGCTGATGAGTCCCAACAAGACAAGGTAAGTGCGAGGGGTTTCGCGATGGGCTATTTTGGAAGTTCAATACTTTTGATCATTTGCCTAGCACTCATAATCGGAGTAGGAAAAGAATTCACAAGATATTCTTTCTTATTAGTTGGTTTGTGGTGGATTGGTTTTGCACAAATTACTTTTTTCAAACTTCCAAATAAGGTTGGTGGTCATTCAGGAGAATTGAAAGGAAGCTTTTTTACGAAAGGATTTAGAGAAATTAAATCGGTCTTTGCAGAGGCAATTAAACAAAAATCTTTAAAAAGATTTTTATTCTCCTACTTCTTCTACAACATGGGAGTACAAACGGTATTGGTTATGGCTGTGTTGTTCGCAAGAAAAGAAATCATTTGGGAGGATGAAAAAATCAAAACCAACTCGCTTATCATTTCTATTCTCCTCATTCAGTTCCTGGGAATAGCAGGTTCTTTTATGTTTTCATACCTATCAAAGAAAATCGGTAACATCAAAACCATAGGATTAATTATTTTTCTTTGGATGGCTGTTTGTATTTATACATATTTTATAGTAAGGCAACCCATACATTTTTTCGTAGTTGCCGCAACCGTAGGATTAGTAATGGGTGGGATTCAATCGCTATCCAGGAGTACTTACAGCAAATTAATTCCGGAAACTCATGATCACACTTCATATTTTAGTTTGTATGATGTGCTAGAAAAAATTGGAATCATCATTGGAAGTGTAACTTTTGGTTTAATCTCACAATTTGCAGGTGGAATGCGCAATTCAGTTTTGGCCTTAATAGTATTTTTCGTAATTGGAATTATTATACTTTTTACTGTTCCAAAACTTAACCAAAAGTAGTGATGATTGTTGATGTTTTCATACCCTGCTACATAGATCAGTTCTATCCTAATGTGGCGGAGTGTACTATAAAAATTTTGGAAAAAGTTGGTTGCGGTGTGAATTACAATCCTGAGCAGACATGCTGTGGGCAACCTGCATTTAACGCCGGTTTACACGATACTTGTAAGGAGGTAGGAGAAAAGTTCATTAAAGATTTTTCTGGAGAAAATTATATTGTTGTTCCCAGCGCAAGTTGTGTAGGTATGGTGAAAAATTACTTTCCTGAATTTTTTGTGAATTCATTGTTGCATCATGAGTATTCGAGAATCAGAAAAAATATTTTTGAACTTTCAGATTTTTTAGTGAACGTTTTAAAGGTTACCAATATCGGAGGCAGACTAGATGGTAAGGCCGTATTGCACCAATCCTGTGCCGCGTTACGTGAAATAAAAAAAACGGAAGAAGCAAAAATTTTGCTTACTAACGTGAGGGGTTTGCAGTTAATCGAAATTAAAAACGCTGAAGATTGCTGCGGATTTGGAGGAACATTTTCAATTAAAAATTCTGCAATTGCAAGCGGAATGGGAATGGACAAATTAAATGCATTAAAGGAAGTAAATGCGGATTATTTTATTTCTACCGATTCAAGTTGTTTGATGCATTTAAGCAGCCTAGCGAGAAAAAATGAACTGAAAATTAAGTTTTTGCACCTAGCGGAAGCTTTGGCTAACAACATATAACTTTCTCATTATCTGAATGTTGTAATTATAATGCGTTTTGTTACCTTCCTGTGTTTTATATATAAGGACATTTCAGGAAATTTCAGAATGTCTTCCGATTTCTCTCAAGTTCTTTTTGGCCTGAAACTTGGTGTGTTTTGGCGGATGCACTAAATAAACTTCAGGTTGTTTCATGGTTAGTTTTGGTTTCTGAGCCCCACCCAAAAAGTGGGGCTTAGTTTTTACCCTATCTTTGCTCTAAAATTTCAATGGAGTTCAATTTAACCGATCTAACCGGATACCTGGCATCTGCAGGTGTTTTAATTTCTTTTTTAATGAAAAATGTTCGTTCCCTGAGAGTGGTAAACACAATTGGTTGCAGTATGTTTGTTTTTTATGGCTTTCTTCTTCAATATTCATGGCCCATAATTGTTACCAACATTGCTATTGTAATTATAAATTTATTTTTTCTTGCAAAAAACAATCAGGTTTGAAATAATTTTAATTTTCGTCTTATAAAACAAAAAATGAAAAAAATAAAAATCTCAGATTTCAGAATTCCTATTGCGCTACTTTCTATATTAATTTTTTGTGTTTTGTCTGCTATCTTTTTGGATAGAATAATAGAAAGCGAAATATTAGGGTGGGTTATAGGAATTACTTCTGCACTAACCGCTATTTTATTATTGTTTGTTTATTATCCAATCGCCATTATCAAACTTTTTAAAGATAAATTAGAAAATCCGGAAAGTTTTGTCAACAAAACGGGTATATTAAGTACCTCATTTATTTTTCTCGGAATAATTTTCAAATTAATGCATTGGCCTGGCGCGGGAGTCCTTATAATTTTAGGTTGTACCTTATTCGTTCTTTCATTTATTCCATCTTGGTATGCCGCCCAATTTAAAAAAAGCAATTGGTTTCAAAGAATTCTCTATTTCACTTTCAGTAATTCGTTGGGCTTTTTGATTTTAGGTTATCAATTTAAGTCCATGCATTGGCCAGGGGCTGATATTTTATGGGATATTTGCAGTTACTCTTTCTATCTTGGATTTCTTCCGCTTGCAATCTTCACTGTTCTTTTTAGAATTAAAAGAGATTATTTCAAAATTGAACATCGATTTCTTTTTGGATTCATGATAGCTTTTGTAATCAGTGGAATTATCAGCTTTAGGTTTGCTTTTAACAATGCTGCCGGAGATAGTAATAATTACAAAACCATCAATAAAAATCTAATGATCTATGAAAAAAGAGCAAACTTCTTACATGAGGGGTTTGAAAAGAAAAACATAGAGGACAGTCTATTTCAAAAAAATAAAGAACTTGCAAAGAAATTAAAAGAAGCCGCCGATTCTTGTGTCAACTATCTAGAAGATTTAAAAATACATTTAGTTTTAGAAACAGATAATTTACCAGAAAGTAAAAAAGATTCAATTTCTTTTGAAAATATAGAAGGAAAAGCCAATTACGATATTCCAACTAGTGTTTTAATCGGTAATGATGAAATGAATCCTAAATCAGGTAAATATTCCGCTCTTGAAATGAAACAAAATTTAATCGATTTTATAACCCAAGTTGATAAAATTTCTCCGGAGGATTATCGTTTACAAATCAAACAAGCAAATCCATTCGACTTCAGTGATATTGTTGTTGATTCTGTAAATAAGGTTGTTGACTCCTGGGAAATAGCTAACTTCTACCACGAAGTTTTATCAAAAGATTATACTATTATTACAGGATTTCAGGCTAATGTAAGATTTTTGGAAATGACCTTAATGAATGAATTGTTCAACAGAGCAAATTCCGGATCTAAAGACAACATGGCCGCTCAACTTGCCGAACTTGCTGTAAAATACGAATCAGAAAAACAAGAAAAGAAAATCGCTATGCTTCAAAAAGACCAGGAGTTGAACGATGTGAAAATTGCAGCGAAAGACAAGGAATTGGAAGACACGAAAAATACCATCACCCTTTTTATTTTTGGAGCTATATTAGTCGCGGTATTGCTTGCTTTTGTCATTCGTTCAAATATTTTAAGAAAACAAGCCAACAAAGAACTGGCAGACCAGAAAGAAACCATTTTAAATCAAAAAACGGAAGTAGAAAATCAAAAGCATTTGGTTGAAGAAAAACAAAAAGAAATTCTGGATTCTATTAATTACGCCAAGCGTTTGCAAGATGCAATTCTGGCAAGACCGGAAGAAATTGATCGGCATTTCCCTAATAATTTTCTGTGGTTTAACCCTAAAGATATTGTTGCCGGTGACTTTTATTTCTTTGAAGCAACCGACACGCACATATTTTATGCGGCGGCAGACTGTACAGGTCACGGAGTACCCGGAGCCATGGTAAGTATTGTTTGCTCAAACGCATTAAGTAGATGTGTAAAAGAATTCAAGCTTACTGACCCAGGGCAAATATTAGACAAGGCAAGAGAACTCGTATTAGATACATTTTCTAAGAGTTCAGCAGATGTAAAGGACGGTATGGATATTTCTTTCCTCGTCTACGACAAGAAATCGAGCGTTGTAAAATGGAGCGGAGCTAACAACCCATTGTGGTACGTGCAAAACGGAGAGTTTTTTGAAATAAAACCGAACAAACAGCCTATTGGTAAATCAGACAATCCATTACCATTCATTTCTCATGAAATAAAATTGTCAACTGAAACCATGTTTTACCTTTTCACGGATGGTTATGCCGATCAATTTGGAGGTCCTAAAGGTAAAAAATTCAAATACAAACAACTGGAGGAAGCTGCTTTGTCTGTAATTAATCAACCCATGAAAGCCCAAAAAGAATTACTCCAGGAAAAATTTATGAATTGGAAAGGAAATCTGGAACAAATTGATGATGTTTGCATCATTGGTGTAAAAATTTCATAAATAATTTTTAATTTAATTGTACGCCATGTTTTGACGTACTCTCACACCTATCTTTGTTAAGAAAAATTTATTTAATTGTTTGTAATTAAATTTTCATTAAGTGTTATATTAATAATTATTGGTTTATTTTTTATTTAGTAATCAGATTATCAAAAAGTTAAAC
>JBKCIQ010000126.1:0-5218 GCA_046302135.1 Bacteroidota bacterium
TTCCAAAAGAGCAGCTCAAAATTTAATAAATAACAATGAAAAGGAAGTGGATAAGTACTTGTCAAATATAAAAGCACTTCCGGAGAAAGAAAATTATTTAAAAGATAAAAATAGATTTTTAACAGTTAATGAGGCTTTGTATAATTTTTTGTTGCAGAAGAAAGTTAACACCGAAATTGCAAGTGAAGGTATTATTTCTGAAACAAAAGTTTTAGAAAGTCCAAGATCAATAGGAGTGGTAAGTCCTGATAAACGAAAAATCCTAATGAATTTTGTAGGATTTGGACTTTTATTAGGGGTACTAATAGTTGCAATAAGGGTTATTTTCTTTTCAAGAATTCTAACCCCAGATGAGCTAAAGGAGAAAACAAAGCTTCCTATTATTGGCTTCATTCCTTCAATTAAATCTTTAGATCCTAAAGGTATATATGTCGATTATGAGCCTAGGTCAGGTGCAGCGGAAGCTTTTCGAGGTATCAGGACAAACATACAGTATCTTGATTCATCAGAAGGATGTAAGGTGTTACTTGTTTCTTCAAATGCACCAGGCGAAGGAAAAACTTTTGTCTCAATTAATACTGCTGCAATTTTGGCGAAAGCAGGAAAAAAAACAATAATTCTTGAGTTAGATTTACATAAACCACGCGTGCAAAAAGCCCTCGATATTGATCCTGATAAAGGGATCAGTTCCATTGTTATAGGTAAGGATTCAATAGAGGAGTCAATTAAATCAACGGTGGTTGAAAATTTGTACGCAATTTTATCAGGACCAATACCGCCCAATCCTTCAGATATGGTTCTTTCTAAAAAATTGGAAGAAATTATTAACTATGCAAAACAGAACTTTGAATATGTTATAGTTGATACTCCTCCTGCCGGTTTAATTTCAGATGCTTTGTTATTAATGAAATATAGTAATATAAATATTTTTGTAATAAATCCAAAATTTGCCACCTCAACAATAGTAAAGAATACTGAAAATATGGTATTTGAAAATGACATTAAAAATTTTGTTTTTCTAATGAATAATGTCAACATTCGCAAGCGAAGATATTACTACGGTAGGTATGGATATGGCCAAAAATATGGCTATGGTTACGGCTATGGCTATGGTTACGGCTATGGTTATGGAAAAGATGGGAAAGGATGAAGCCTATTATCGAACAAGCTTAATTTTGTCGAAAATCTATTTTTTTATTATTGTTTTTTTTTCTATTAGGTCAATTTATTAAGTCAAGTTGAGGTTGTAAATCACCTATCCTAGATTAGTAATTTACCTCATACTTGATTCGTTAAGTCCTTGTTAAGCTATAACCTGAATTAACCCTTCTTCGTTTCAATTTCCTTGCTGTTTTTAATCTATTGGATTCGTATTTCAACCTCAGAATACTTAATTTTATTTGGAATTTTCTAATTTCAATTTCTAATAAATTTTTATACCGCTCAGGTAATTGAATATTTGCAATCAATTTTTTTAGTTTGGTTAAAGAGTTTGTAATTTTCAAATATTGTACTGAAAAAAAATTTATTGTTCCTGCGGTTAATGGAGCAAGTTGGTCTCTTAATTCGCTGAGTGATTCAATGATTTTTTTTCTTTGTTCTTCAGGCAGAAATTTAAGTGTTTTAATATCAGATGAAATATTTGAGATAGAAATTTTTATTTCATTTCTTGTACGTTCTAGTAAATCTCTGAACTCCATTATCCCAAGTTTTGCCTGAAGACTGAATTTTTCAATTTCATCAGCGGACTTTCTTAAAGCCAATACCATTTGGTTCGACCAATTGACCCAATTCCTTCTGTTTTCAGTTTGCATATTTTTTCTGTTTTAGTCAAATATCAATCATTAATATTTAATATTCACTGATATAGTGCACTTATACATAACCTACATATCATTTTAATTGAAGATACAGATCAATTAATTTAGCTTGTTTGGTGAAATCAGGAAAAAAGTACATTAATAAATTTGACGAAAAAGATATTTTGACCTCCGGTATTCAGAGTAATTCTATCAGTATTTGGCTAGATGATTATGATGATTTATTTTCTGATTTTGACCCGAGAAATTATGGTTACAGGAATATTTCCGATGATTTTTTGTTTGAATTAAAGAAAATGTCCGTTGACCTAAGCCATTCAGCAGATTCAATAATTCTGATGCTTCCCGCCAACAAAAGAAATCTAGCTCTTGAGAAAAAAATAATATTACGATTGCGTTCTTATTTAAGGGATAATTACCTTGAAAGGAAGTTGGAATTAAATTTTGCTAAAAAGAAAAGTTTACTTTTTTTATTTATTGGCTTCATTTTAATTTTTATATCAGGTTACATCAGTAAATATCAGACTTCAATTTTGTATGTAAGAATTATTTTTGTTTTGACTGAACCTTCGGGATGGTATTTTGCATGGACCGGATTTGAAAATTATTTCTTGGAGACACAAGCAAAGCTTAAAACTGTGGTTACTTTTAAGAAACTAGCGAATGCCAAAGTGATTTTCTTGGATACTATTAATTATGGTGATTAGTTCTTAATACAATAGTAGACATATGTTTTACTTTCATTATTTTTGTGTTTACATATGAGCAACAACGAAGATCACTTTAAAAATATAATTTCACACTGTAAAGAATATGGTTATATATTTCAGAGCAGTGAAATTTATGATGGGTTAAGTTCTGTATATGATTATGGACAGAATGGAGCTGAACTTAAAAAAAACATACGTGAATATTGGTGGAAGGCCATGACACAAATGCATGATAATATTGTTGGAATTGATGCGTCAATTTTTATGCATCCAACTACATGGAAGGCCTCAGGACATGTTGATGCTTTCAATGACCCCTTAATTGACAATAAGGATTCAAAAAAAAGATATCGTGCTGATGTATTGATTGAAGAATATGTGGCCAAAATAGAAGATAAAATTCGAAAGGAAGTTGATAAAGCACAAAAACGTTTTGAAAATTTCGATTCATCTCTTTACCTTAAGACTAACCCTCGAGTTTTAGAATATCAGAATAAAATTGATGAAGTGAACAATCGCTTCAAAAAGGCAATGGAGGATGGAAATCTTGAGGATATAAAAAATTTAATAATAGAACTTGGTATTGTTTGTCCTGTAAGTGGAACTAAAAATTGGACGGATGTAAGGCAGTTCAACCTGATGGTTTTCAACCCAGCTCGGCTCTTTATCTGACGAGTCTTCCACTATTTATCTCAGGCCTGAGACCGCCCAGGGAATTTTTGTAAATTTTTTAAATGTACAAAAGACAGGAAGAAAGAAAATCCCATTTGGAATTGCTCAAACCGGTAAGGCATTCAGAAATGAAATTGTAGCCAGGCAATTCATTTTCCGTATGAGAGAGTTTGAGCAAATGGAGATGCAATATTTCGTTAAGCCCGGTTCCGAAATGGAATCATATGAATACTGGAAAGGAGCCCGCATGAAATGGCATCAGTCTCTTGGATTTGGAAGTAATAAATACAGATTCCATGATCACTTGAAATTAGCACACTATGCCAACGCAGCATGTGATATCGAGTTTGAATTTCCTTTTGGATTTAAAGAATTAGAAGGAATACATTCGAGAACAGATTTCGATCTTAAAAACCATGAAGAGTTCAGTGGTAAGAAATTAAGATATTTTGATCCTGAATCTAAGGAAAGTTATATTCCATACGTTGTGGAGACTTCAGTCGGGTTGGACCGTTTGTTTCTTGCTACATTATCTGCTTCTCTTAATAATGAGAAACTAGAAGACGGTAGTGAAAGAACTGTTTTGAAATTGCCGGGTGCACTTGCTCCTGTAAAGGCCGCCATATTACCATTGGTAAATAAGGATGGTTTACCTGAGAAAGCTGAGCACATTTTTAATGAGCTCAAATATGATTTTCATGTTCAATTTGAGGAAAAAGATACTATCGGTAAACGTTACAGAAGACAAGATGCTATAGGAACTCCTTACTGTATTACATTAGACCATCAGAGTTTAGAAGACGAAACTGTTACAATACGCGAGCGTGACAGCATGAAACAGGAAAGAGTTAATTTCAATCGTTTGGCAGATATTATGCAGGAACGTGTGAGTATGAAATCACTTCTGAAAAAACTTTAACTTTTTGAAAGGGTTAAGAGCTCTTCATTTTCTCGTATAAATCGTGAAGAATTCCGTCTGAAAGTCCTATTTGTGGAACTATGATTTTCTGAATATCGGCGTGCTTCATTGCAGTTAAGAAAATTTTTGTAGCAGGTAAAATAACATCAGCACGATCTGGGTTAAGACCGAGCACCTCCACACGTTCTTCTACCGTGTGTGAATTAAGCATATCAGACATTTCTTTGATTTTATCATATGTTAAATGCTTATTTTCTTTTTTACCTGCCATTTTAAATAATTTATTTATGTTTCCACCTGAGCCAATTCCTATAAGCGGTTTGAAATCTTCAGTATTTTTTTTGATCCATGATTTAAACTCATCCCACTCTTCTTTTTCAATTTTTTGATGTAACATTCTGATGGTTCCTACATTGAATGATTTGGAGTTTATTACTTTTTTTCCTGATAATAATGTTAATTCTGCACTGCCCCCTCCAACATCAATATATAAATAATTGTCACTGGGGTTGAGTGTATCCTCTATGTGGTTGGCAAAAATTAGTTCCGCTTCTGTTTTCCCTTCAATAATCTCTATTTTTATTCCGCTTTCTTCCTTTACTCTTTCAATAACCTCTTTACCGTTAGTTGCATCCCTCATTGCACTTGTGGCACAGGCACGATATGCTTTAATTTCAAAAACCTTTCTCAATTCAGAAAACGCTTTCATTGCTGAAATTAGCCTTTCTTCTTGTCTTTTGGATATTTTACCATTTAAAAATGAATCCTCTCCAAGTCTTATAGGCATTCTAAGGAGCTCTCTTTTTTTATAAATGGGATTTTTACCTTTATGTTCGATTACTTGCCCGAACAATACTCTTACTGCGTTACTTCCAATATCTACTGCTGCAAGCATCATAGCTTTACTTTTTTGCAAAATACAACTTTGAAAAAATAACTCTAAGAAAAAACCACTGACTTTTTTAAAAGATTTTCACTTTTAAAATTTAGAATATTGGTTTAGGAAATAATTAAATGTTTCTGTTTGCACACGAAATGATTTTTCACCGGCCTTTTTTGTTTTATAGTTTATCTGGGTTCTTTTATCAAGTATTCTG
>JBKCIQ010000127.1:0-4501 GCA_046302135.1 Bacteroidota bacterium
TTTTATGCTAGCCGTACCACCACTGTAAAATGAATTAACATATTTAAATGATATTTGAATTTCGTTCTCTTCTTGTTTAATGTTTTCAACTTTAAGTGATTTATTCATTTTTTCGTTTTAAAAGGTTTGACTTCTAGATTAGAATAATGGAATACTATTGGCCTATTTATTTACCTTTTAAATTGAAAATGATTACAATTTGCTTAAAAAATAGTTATATATTATTGATTTTTAGATTGTTCGATTTTATCTAAATAATAACAATCTATACAATTTATAGATCGTAAAAGAGTGTTCTCTCGATTTTGTTTAAAGTAAATTAAACCAGCCATTCAAACCTAAAATTGGAAATTTTAGATGCCAAGGGTTTAAAATATGGCGCCATATTGCAAAAGAATTACCTCCATATATCTCAATCAATGCTTTGCTTTTTTTTCTTGAACTATTTTTTTTATTCCTTTAATTTGTTGAAGGTGTTTTCAATAAATTTCTGTCCTCCAAATCTCGCATTAACATTCATAAGGCAACCTAAATTCGTATCCGCAACTATATCTTACAATAAACTATTTGAAGTATACGTATTAATAACTAAACAGAAAACGACATAAGTTAATCTGGTAGTCAAACAACTCAATAATAATGATTTTTCAAGAAATCAATCAAGCAAGGAGAAAATTTTTACATTCATCTTTCAATTCAGGATAAAAATTCATAAAACAGTTTTCAATTTTATTGTAGTTTTTAATGAAAACTTGATGTGAATCTACTACAGGAATCAAAAAATTAATGCGATGATAAATCCCCTCCAGAACCATCTTAATTGAATTGGTATTTTTATATTCAAAAAGAATATTTTTATCTACCATATAATGATAGAAACGCTTAGCGTTATCAGGTAATAAACTATAATTTTTTTGAATTACATCGTAGCACTCAGACGCGAATAGCTGAAGTTCTATTGAGTGAAATTTATTAAAATTTACAGCTAAAAAATGATCAAAGAATATATCTACCAAAACTCCACTGAATTTATGGAAATCGGGTGTAAATATTCTTTTAGCGGACAAAAACTCCGGGTGTCTATCAGTAAAAACATCAATTAAACGATGAAGTTTTATACCTTTCTGAATTTGAATGGGAAAGTTTTCAATTTGAATTCCTTTTAGAGAGTCACCAATATAGTTCCCAATAATTATTTCCTCATTTTTTCCGGAAAGTGCGAGATGTGCGAGGTAATTCATCGCTTTAATATTCCGTTCGAAAAAGAAGGTTTAGCTTTTTTCATAATAAAGCCTGCTGTTAATGAGGAAAATAATCCAATAAAAACAGTGCGAAAAAACACAAACGTCAACTCTTTGAATAATGTGATATTTTTCAACTCTTCCTTAATTGCGACCTGAAGCTGTTCCTCATTAAATTTTCGCTTTCCTAACTTATCAAGTTCTAAAGCTTTACTACGTACATAATGTGGTAGTGAGTCTGCCTTAAATTCTCTCCATCCTGTGTAATAAAAAAATGCCTGAAAAACCATTAAAATCATAACAGAATACATAACAAATTTCATTCCTTCCTTTGCAGCATTTTTCCCGGAAATGTATCCACCGTATTGTCCATCTCGCTGAACTTTAATTGTTAGTACAACCATTGGAATAATTAATCCCATAGCAAGAAGGTACACCATATTAAAAACAGCATATCTTTCGGTAAAATAAAGAAAAAGTGTTACAGTAATGTAGAGAAGTGAATATAAGATGGCAAAAAATAAAGGTTTGTTTTTCATCCTGTATATAACCTTAAACCTTGTTCTAGAATCAGCCGTTCATACTAATAAGAAACTCTTCGTTGCTCCGGGTATTCTTCATTCTATCGCGTAAAAATTCCATCGCTTCAACAGTGGTCATATCTGCAAGATGATTTCTTAGTATCCAAACTCTTTGTAACATTGCCTGATCTACTAATAAATCATCGCGACGTGTAGACGATGCAACTAAATCAATAGCAGGATAAATTCTCTTGTTTGACAATTTTCTATCGAGTTGCATTTCCATATTTCCGGTACCTTTAAATTCTTCAAATATCACTTCGTCCATTTTAGAACCGGTATCAATAAGCGCAGTAGCCAAAATAGTCAATGAGCCTCCCTTTTCTATCTTCCTTGCACTTCCGAAAAAACGTTTAGGTTTATGCAAAGCATTTGCATCTACCCCACCAGTTAAAACTTTTCCTGAGGCCGGTGCCACTGTGTTGTAAGCTCTCGCAAGACGCGTGATAGAGTCCAATAAAATCACAACATCATGTCCACATTCAACTAAACGCTTAGCCTTTTCTAAAACAATATTAGCAATCTTCACATGTTTTTCAGCAGGTTCATCAAATGTTGAAGAGATAACTTCCGCTTTTACGCTTCTTGCCATATCTGTAACCTCCTCCGGTCTCTCATCAATGAGAAGTATGATTAAATAAACTTCAGGATGATTTGCAGCAATTGAGTTTGCAACCTCCTTTAACAATACAGTCTTTCCCGTTTTTGGTTGAGCAACAATCAATCCTCTTTGACCTTTTCCAATTGGACAAAACATATCCATGATTCTAGTTGAAAGAGATTGATCTTTTGTACCTGTTAGATTGAATTTTTCTTCAGGAAATAGCGGAGTAAGGTAATCGAAAGGTACACGATCCCTGATCCAGGCAGGCTCACGACCATTAATGGAGTTAACCTTAATTAATGGGAAATATTTTTCACCTTCTCTGGGTGGCCTTACATTACCATTTACGGTGTCACCGGTCTTTAGTCCGAAAAGTTTTATTTGTGATTGCGATACGTAAACGTCATCAGGAGAATTAAGATAATTGTAATCCGCTGACCTCAGAAAACCATAACCATCTTGCATAATCTCCAGCACTCCTTCAGCCGCAACAAGATTGTCCCAATTGTAAATTGGTTCTTGAGGCTTCTTAAATGTTTGCTGAGATTGTTGCTGTTGGTGGTGATGTTGATGTGGTTGTTGATGTTGTTGATGTTGATGACCTTGGTTATGATGGTGCTGAGAATTACTATGTTGCTGAGGCCTATTCTGGTTAATCTGACTTAAATTTTGTTTTTGCTCAGACTCAGGAGTTTTTAAACTCTCGTTTGATTTTATCTCTACAGTTTTTTCAGTAATATCAAAATTATCGGGAGGAATATCTATAATTGTATTATTGGATTTAACTTCTAATTTCTTTGAATCTTCATCTATTTTCTCAACCTGCACGGATTTTTTTTCTTCACTTTCATTAGGATTAACAACCTCGTTTAATTCACTAGTCACCCCTGATTTTGATTTTTTTTGCTGTTTTTTTTCATTTCCATCTTTAACATCAGGAGTAGGGTTATTTTGTACCGCTAAGATAGATTGTATTAGCTCTTGTTTTTTAATACCTTCGGTTCTAGAAATTCCAAGTGACTTGGCTATTTCCTTTAATTCGGGCAACAATTTTGCCGACAAATCATTTGATTCAGACATTTAAATGGTTTTAGATTTTTTTTGTGTGCAATAAAGAACGGAAATATGGGGGAAGTAAAAATTGTATGAAAAACAATTAAAGAACTGCATTACACAGAACTCTTCAATTAGGCTAACTGTTTTTCTAAGATAAAATCCAGTTAAAAACTTACAGAAAATCAGACTTTAACAATATTGCTTTGTTCATCATCGGTTAAGATATCTCCTGCTACAAGAACTCTTCCACAATGCTCACAAACAATAATTTTTTTATGCATTCTGATATCAAGCTGACGCTGTGGAGGAATCTTGTTAAAACATCCACCGCAAGCATCACGTTCTACCGGAACAACAGCTAATCCGTTATTAGAATTAGATCTTATTCTCAAGTATGCTTTTTGTAACCTGGTCTCAATATCTTTTAATTTATTTTCGCTTCTACTAAGTAATTCCTTTTCCTCCTTCTCCGTTTCAGATATAATCTCATCCAACTCCTCTTTTTTTATTTTAAGATCTTTTCTTTTCTCTTCTAACTCTGATTCAGCAGTATCCAAAAATTCTTGTTTACTGGCAATGCTAGCCTTAAACTCTTTTATTCTTTTTTCACAAAGTTGTATCTCAAGATTCTGAAATTCTATTTCCTTGGAAATAGCATCGTACTCTCTATTGTTTCTTACTTTATTCTGCTGGGATTCGTATTTCTTTATATTACTTTGATGCTCCTTAATTTCATTTTTCTTATCACTAATCTGACGCTCCAACTCATTTACCTCTTCAGTGTAATTGGAAAGCCTGGTCTCGAGTCCTGCTACCAAATCTTCTAAATCCTGTACTTCAAGTGGAAGTTCACCTCTGATAATTCTAATTCTGTCAATCTTAGAATCGATAAGCTGAACTGAATAAATAGATTTTAACTTTTCTTCTATCGAAGCTTCAACTTTTTCTTTAATGGTTGCTTTCGCCATAACTGATACTAATTTTCGGGATTGATTACGCTGAAAAATGGACTGCAAATA
>JBKCIQ010000128.1:0-13930 GCA_046302135.1 Bacteroidota bacterium
GCAGTTTATTTGCTAATTTCGTCTGCATAATTAAACATGCTTATGAAAAAAATAGTTTTTTCTTTACTCATAATTTCATTTTTTTCGAAATCGTTTGCAGATGAAGGCATGTGGTTGCCTATGCTCATCAAGTCTTTAAACGAAAAAGACATGAAAAAAAATGGACTTAAATTAACTGCTGAAGACATTTACAGTGTAAACAAATCATCATTGAAGGACGCCGTAGTTCATTTTGGTGGAGGATGTACTGCAGAAATAATTTCAGATGCAGGATTATTACTTACCAATCACCATTGCGGTTACGGACAAATTGCAAATCACAGCACCGTAGAAAAAGATTATCTGACCAATGGTTTCTGGGCAATGAACAAAGATGAAGAACTTCCAAACCCAGGACTTACTGCGAGCATCATTCAATATATGGAAGACGTAACCGCTAAAGTTAAAGCAGGAATTAAGCCGGGTTTCACAGAAAAACAAATCGACTCAACTATCAACTCAAACATTCCGAGATTAGAAAAAGAAGCAGTAAAAGGAACACATTATGAAGCCTACATTCGTCCATTCTTTTACGGAAATGATTATTACATGTTTGTAGTTGAAACCTTTAAAGATGTGAGATTGGTTGGTGCACCACCTTCCTCCATCGGAAAATTCGGAGGTGAAACAGACAATTGGGTTTGGCCAAGACACACAGGAGATTTTTCAGTATTTAGAATTTACGCCAACAAAGAAAACAAACCTGCTGAGTTTTCAAAAGACAATATTCCCTACAAGCCTAAGCGTTCACTAACCATTTCATTAAAAGGAGTAAAGGAAGGCGACTTCACCATGGTTTATGGATTCCCAGGAAGAACTCAGGAATACCTAACCAGTGATGCGGTTGACTTAACCATGAACATCAGCGATCCTGCAAAAGTTAAACTCCGCGAAGCACGATTGAATATAATGGATGGCTACATGAAAAATTCCGATCAAGTTAGGATTAATTACGCCGCGCGTTATGCGAGCATTGCTAATTATTGGAAAAAATGGGCAGGTGAAATGAACGGATTAAAATATAGCGATGCAGTAAATAAAAAGATTCAGTTCCAAAACAAATTCATTCAATTACTTTCTACAGATCCAATCAAACAAAAAGAATTCAATCAGGTTTTGAATGAATTTCAGGTGATTTATCAGGATATGAAAGTACTCACCAAGCAAATGGATTACTACTCCGAATGTTTAATGGGAATTGAAGCACTCCAATATTTAAGAAGCTACGTTGGCTTGTATGACAACTACTATGCGATGAAGGCTGGAGAAAAAAACAAATTCAAAACTGAAATAGAGAATTATAAAAACAAGGAAAGTAGTTTTTATTCAACCTATCAAATGGAAATGGATAAAAAGATTTGCGCAGAAATGTTGAGACAATATGACGAAGATATTGACAAAAAATACAGACCAAAATTATTGGATAGTTTAATTTCAGCTTACGAAAAAGATTATTCAAAATTGGCAAACAAACTTTATGACTCAGACTTCTTTAAAGCTGCAGAGTTTCGCAAATTAATTTTAGATTGGGACAACAATTATAAAAGATTTGAAGGAGATCTGTATTTCAGGGTTTGTGATGATATATTAAATTATTATACAGCCATGATTCAACCTCAGTTGAGCGAGAAAAGTCTGAGACTTAATTCTCTTTATGCAAAATATGTGAAGGCACTTAAAGAAACAGTAAAAGATAAAGCATTTTACCCTGATGCGAATAGCACCTTAAGAGTAGCCTACGGGAAAGTAAAAGGTTACAAAGCAAGAGACGCTGTAAACTACAATTATTTCACAACGCTGGACGGAATAATTGAAAAAAACAATACCGGAAATGAAGACTTTAAAGCGCCTGAATTTTTAAAAACCTTATATGAAAAAAAGAACTATGGTGAGTATGCAGATAAGGTTGATAACAAAATTCATGTGGCCTTTGTAGCCAGCAATCATACCACCGGTGGTAACTCGGGAAGTCCGGTACTGAATGGTAACGGTGAATTAATTGGGACAAATTTTGACAGATGCTGGGAAGGCACAATGAGTGACATCATGTACAATCCGGAAATATGCAGGAACATAGTTTTAGATGTACGCTATACACTTTTCGTGATTGATAAATATGCCGGAGCCGGGTATCTGCTAAAAGAAATGAAGATTGCCAGATAGGTTGATTATTTTATCTTGCAAACAACTCAAAAAAACTCTCCTTTTGATGCCCTTAAAATAAGGGATTTTAGACTGGTCATTTTCGGACGTTTTTTTATGATACTTGCTGTTCAAATGCAAATGACCAGCATTGGCCTTCAGATCTATTATCAATACACTTTAGATCAACCCGAAAAAATAAGATTTTATACACTTGGTTTAATCGGACTTTTCGAAGCAATTCCGTTTATTCTCAACTCACTGTACGCAGGACACATTGCAGAC
Organism: Bacteroidota bacterium; assembly: GCA_046302135.1. GTDB lineage: Bacteria > Bacteroidota > Bacteroidia > B-17B0 > Aurantibacillaceae > AM-1111. The sequence continues at coordinate 2,467 of JBKCIQ010000128.1, forward strand.
CGTTTCAGTAGAAAAAAAATTATTATACTATCCATAATTGTTTTGTGTCTTGGATCTATGTTTTTAATTTTTTACAGCAACAATTATTTTTCAGCACTTCAAAAATTCACCTATTACCCATTATTATTTTCTGTTGCACTTTTCGGACTCGTAAGATCTTTCATTGCCGCTTCAACACCGGCATTGATTAGCAAAATTGTTCCAAGAAATCTTTACACCAATGCAACCACATGGACTACCACCGTATTTCATACCGCTTCAATATTAGGACCGGTTGCCGCTGGATTAATTTACGGATGGAACAACTCAAAAAATGCCTCCCTCACCTACGTAGTAAACTTAATTTTCTTCCTCATTTCACTTATTAGTTTTTTTCTCATACATGAAAAAGGAATTCCTGAAAAAAGAGAGGAAGAAAGTATTTGGAAAAGTCTTAGTGCAGGCATAAAATTTGTTTTTAATCACAAAATAATTTTATCTGCTTTGTCCCTGGATTTATTTGCTGTTTTATTCGGTGGAGCCGTTGCAATGATTCCTGCATTTACTGATAAAATTTTACGCATGGGTCCAGAGAGTGCAGGACTTTTAAGAACAGCTCCTGCAATTGGTGCAGTAATAATGGCCATAATACTTGCAATTAAACCACCTACTAAAAATACAGGCAAGTGGCTGTTGGTTTCAGTAATAGCTTTTGGAGTTTTCACCATTTGTTTCGGACTAAGCACAAATTATTGGCTGGCGTTCACTTTTCTTACACTTACAGGTGCCTTTGATAATATTTCGGTTGTGATTAGACACACGATTCTTCAACTGCAAACTCCCGAAAACATGAGAGGACGAGTGAGCGCTGTAAACGGAATATTTATCGGTTCCTCCAATGAAATTGGAAGCTATGAATCTGGTCTCGCCGCGCGTATTATGGGGCTTGTACCCTCAATAATATTTGGCGGATGCATGGTCATTGGCGTTGTTTTAGGTGTTAACCTAATTAACCCAAAACTCAAGCACACAGAGATGAAAGACCTGGAAAAATAAATCAGGCAGTTACAGAAATTCTTGGAGCCGCATCCAAAATTTCTTTACTTGCACCTGAAGCATATTGCTCAAAATTTTTCACAAAACTGTTTGCTAGTGAAACAGCTGTTTTTTCAAACTCATCTTTATCTTTCCAGCTGTTCTTTGGCTCCAAAATATCTTGCGGCACACCCGGACAAGACTTAGGGAAATTCAATTTGAAATATGGAGTGGTTCCAAACTCAACATTCTGTAAATCACCATTTAAAGCTGATGTTATTAAAGCACGAGTGTAAGATAATTTAATCCTGCTTCCAACACCATATTTTCCTCCAACCCAGCCTGTATTAACCAACCAAACATTCACATTGTGCTTCTTTAATTTCTCACCAAGAAGTTCTGCATATTTTGTTGGATGAAGCGGCAAAAACGCCTTACCGAAGCAAGCAGAGAAAGTAAGTGTAGGTTCTGTTATTCCCATCTCCGTTCCTGCAACCTTCGCAGTGTATCCTGAAATGAAATGATACATGGCCTGAGCGGGAGTAAGTTTTGAAATTGGAGGCAATACTCCGAAAGCATCGCAGGTCAAAAAGAAAATATTTTTAGGGATGTCTCCTGTTGCAGGTTCCACCGCATTGTCGATGTAATGTGAAGGATAACTTACTCGAGTATTTTCGGTCTTGGAAATATCATCGTAATCTACGGTAGTAGTATCGGGATAAAACTCAATATTCTCTAATAATGAACCGAATTTAATTGCATTGAAAATCTGCGGTTCTTTTTCCTTTGAAAGATTCACACATTTGGCATAACATCCGCCTTCAAAATTGAAAACAGTGTTATCAGACCATCCGTGCTCATCGTCACCGATTAATCTTCTATTCGGATCTGCAGACAAAGTAGTTTTACCCGTACCACTCAATCCAAAAAAGATAGCGGTATCATTATCCTTGCCTATGTTGGCAGAACAGTGCATACTCAACACCTTCTTTTCGTGAGGAAGAATATAATTTAAAACTGTGAAGATTGACTTCTTAATTTCACCGGTATAACCTGTACCTCCAATCAAAATTATTTTTTTGGTGAAATTGATGATGGCAAAATTATGCTGACGTGTCCCGTCAATTTTTGGGTCTGCTTTAAATCCCGGAGCGTTTAAAATCAGCCAATCGTGTTTGAAATTATCTAATTCTTTTCTCTCAGGACGAAGAAATAAATTGTAAGCGAAAAGATTGCTCCAAGGATACTCATTCACCACACGGATATTTATTCTGTATCGAGGATCCGCACAAGCGTATGCATCTCTAACGTAAACTTCCTTTTGAGCAAAATAAGCGAGGATTCTGTTGTGCAAAACATCAAATTTATCAGACTCAAACCGGTTGTTCACATCACCCCACCAAACAGAATCTTTTGTATTGTCATCATAAACCACAAATTTATCTTTTGGTGATCGACCGGTAAACTCACCGGTATCTATTGCCAAGGCACCAACATCACTTAGTTCTCCGTCTTCGTTAAAAATACAATCTTCAATTAATTGTGAAGGAGGTAAATTCCAGTGGGCCATTGCCACATTACCTAATCCGATATCTGCTATACTTTGATTGCTTGACTTTATTCCTGTTTCTTGCATCGCTTGAATTTTTAGGTTTTATTCAGGGTGCAAATTTAAGGAATTCGTAAAGTACAGTAATTGACAAAATACAAACAGCCCGATATAACAGGCTGTTTTTTAATTAAATATAAGTTAATTAACTATTTTTTATGAACACAGGGGGCATTTTCTGTTAACAACACCACATCTGAGTTCCCAATTATCTTTTTCACTTCATCTACAAACTTAACTTGATCTTTCTTTGAAAACTCTTTTAACTGTAAACAATAATCGATCTCCCCTTCCCTGCCCCAGCGATAATTTTCCATAATAGGTTTTTTAGGATGACCCTGTACAAACTTTTCAAATTGTTCATGAATCTGATTATTGATGCCATTTCCCTTACTGATAAACGAAACCACCATACGGTTATTTCCAGGTGTTGATGTTGCATTTTGCGCTGTACTCTTACACGAAACAAATGGTAAAATGAGCATCACAGCGAAGATTAAAAAATTTATTTTGACTTTCATATTGAGTTGATTGATTTTATTTGATTATTCAAAGATTATAAATTTTTTCGTATTTGTCGGTAACATAATCCATAAAGTATTTCACGTTCAGTTTTTCTCCAGTAATACGAATACACAAGTCTTGTGCCGAATAAAATTTACCATGTACGTGAACTGCATTTCTCAACCATTTCAATAAATCAGACATATCCCCTTTTTCAATAATATCCTTTAGATTAGGAATATCCTTTTGAGCGGAATTGAAAAACTGTGCGGCGTAAAAACTGCCAATGCTATAAGTCGGAAAGTAACCAAAAGAACCATGACTCCAATGTACATCCTGCAAGATCCCCTCTTTATCATTTTTCACTTTTAAACCCAAATGTTTTTCATACAACTCATTCCATACCGACGGCAAATCCTTCACTGAAATATTCCCTGAAAATAAATTTCTTTCAATTTCATACCGGATCATAATATGAAAATGATAGGTCAACTCATCTGCATTGGTCCTTATAAAGGATGGTTCTACTTTGTTGGATGCTTTGTAAAATTGCTCTGCATCGACATTCTTAAGTTGTTCAGGAAAAAGAGCTTGCAATTTTTTAAAATTATTTTTCCAATATTCAAGACTTCTGCCAACGTTATTTTCCCATAACCTAGATTGCGACTCATTAATACCAAGTGAAACCGCCTCTGATAAAGGCATACCATACTCTTCAACCGGAAGTCCCTGTTCATAAAGTGCATGTCCACCCTCGTGAATACAACTCCATATCATTTCACTAAGGTTGTTTTCGTCTATGCGGGTAGTAACACGAACATCTTTACTGGAAAAATTTATAGTGAAGGGATGAGTAGAAATATCCTGTCGGCCGCTTTCAAAATCGTAACCCATCTGTTTAAGTAAATCAATACCGAAATCCCATTGCTTAGTTTTATCATATTTCTGAAAAAAGAAAGAATCATCAACCTGCTGAGCCGAAAAAATTCTTTTCAGCAGTGGACTCAACTTTTCCTTCATTGAATCAAACAACTCATCCAGATCTTTTACCGTCAACTTTTTCTCATATTGATCCAACAACGCATCATAAGGATTAGATTCATATCCAAGAATTTCAGTCTCTCTGAATTTAAATTCAATTAATTTTTCTAAAGGTCCTGAAAAAATACTGTAATCATTTTTTCTTCTTGCTTCATTCCATGCTTGAAAACAAATCGAAATTGTTTTACTCATTTCCTCGACAAATGAAGTACTGTATTTTTTTTGTTTAGTAATTTCTTCATCAATCAACTGAAGATTCTTGAGTTCTCCTACATTCAAACCATTCTCGTCTTTGGCCTGATGGAGCAAGGACTCCGTTTCAGGGGATGTAAACAATTCATGTGCGATACCTGAGAGAGTAGAAAGTTGACTGGATCTAGAATCGGCGCCGTTAGGCGGCATATAAGTTTCCTGATCCCAGGACAAAACTGCAGAAGCATAATTTACATCTGCAATTTTTCTCATTCTTTCTTTCAACAAATCATATTTTCTCATAAAATTTCTAGGATTTTCTTTCCGTTTTCAATGTAAAAGCGTGTACCACCAGAAATGCCCATCCACCGATTAATGCAACGCCGCCCAATGGAGTTACAGGTCCTAAAAAACTTTGTATCTGAATACCGGTTAAGCCTTGAGTAGAAAGAAAATAAAGTGACCCGGAAAACAGTATGATGCCAATCACGAATAAATTAGCACTAATACCGATCCATTTGTGTTTTTTATCCTTATCTGCGAAAAATAAAAGAAGTAGGGCAATCGCATGAAACAACTGATATTTGGCTGCGGTATCGAATGCTTCAAACTGTCGAACATCAATACCATGCCCAATTTTATTTTTAATAAAGTGAGCGCCCAAAGCACCAAGTGCTACTCCGGTGGCAACTAAAATTCCTGCCATGATCAAAAAAAATCTTTTCATTGGAATATTAATTTATAAGAATGAAACAAAAAATTTCAAAACAAAAGTAATTATTATTGATTCAAAGATTCGTAATAAATTGAAAACAATTCACAACTCTCAACAAGAAATAAACAGCCTTTAAATGAAGTATAATAGCTAATAACGATAAAGACAGTAGTTCCACTTACGTTCATATTAGTTTCGTGCAAAAAATCAATATGAAGAAAATCAAAACCATCATCAGAAAGTGGATTAACAAATTCACAACTTTGCTTATTATTGTCTCAACTCTGCCTGTTATAGGACAGGTCAATGATCAGGGTAAAAAAAATCAAAAGTCACCTTCAATAGTTTTCAGAGAAAAATCAGGCAGGCTTGATTCCTCATTCAAAAACCCTAAACCGGATGCAATCAATTCATCTGAAAACTGCGTTAGGTATCAAAGAAATGCTGAGGTAAAATATGATTATTTAAAATTGACTTTAAATAATGAATTAAAAAATTCAATTATTAGTCATATGGAGAAAGCAGGAAAAGAACCTATTAAATTCAGAATGAAGTGCTACAGTAGTGCGCCAGCAGGCACTAAAATTGAAATGTTGGTAGGAAAAAATATTGGAGAAAAAGATTATCCTGATGGAACGCTTGGGCAATTTAAAACCAAAACAACATCAAGCGGAAAATGGGAAGAACTGGAATTTGAATTTATACAAACGCCCAACGGAAGTACAGTAAGCGCTAATCAAATCAATCAGATCACTTTGTTATTTAATCCGGAGAGTAGCAGTTCGGATTATTTCTATTTCGATATTAACATTACCCCAGTCACAAAAAATAACTCTTCAAATAAAATAATCAAGGATTAGAATTAAATCTACATGCCTGAAAATAAAGAAAAGTATGCTTTTGGCTGGCCGGGAATTGATGCCCGTTGGACCTCTAGCGCAAAAACAGGAGTTGGTACGGCCCTTAATCCAGCAAGTAAGGTTTGGTTTTCAATAAGTCACGGAATTTTAAATGAAATTTATTACCCTCAGGTGGATCAGGCATGCACCAGAGATATGGAATTCATTATTACTGATGGAGTAGATTTTTTTTCAGAAGAAAAAAGAGACACAGATTCAAGGATAAATACAATTTCCAGAGGAGTACCTGGATATCAAATTATCAATACCTGCAAACAAAAACATTATCGAATTGAGAAGGAAATTATAACCGACCCCAATAGAGACACCTTGATTCAAAGAATTAAGTTTATTCCATCAAAAAACAAAAGAGATCAACTTAAACTTTATATTTTGCTTGCACCTCATATCGGCAACCGAGGATCAGGCAATCATGGCTGGACAGGAGATTACAAAGGAGTCGAAATGTTATTTGCCCAACGTGAAGACACCACATTGGCATTATCGTGCAATATTGGTTTTAAGAAAAAATCAGTTGGATTTGTAGGAAGCTCAGATGGCTGGCAAGATTTATATCAACACAAAAAAGTTACCTGGGAATTTGAACATGCCAAAAATGGAAACATTGCATTGTGCGCAGAGATTCCCTTAGGCAAAGGAATAGAAAAAGAATTCACTTTAGTTTTAGGTTTTGGCAGGAATCAAAATGAGGCCGGCATGCGAACCAAAGCAAGCATGCTAGAAAATTACGAAAAGACGAAATCACAATTTACAAGAGAATGGCAAAGGTGGCAACGTAAACTTTATGTTTTTGAAAACGGAAAAACCAAAAACAGATTATTTTCTATCAGTGCGGCTATGCTCAAAGTACATGAATCTAAACGTCATCCGGGGGGACTCATTGCCAGTCTATCTATTCCGTGGGGCGTAAGTAAAGGAGATGATGACTTAGGAGGATATCATTTGGTATGGCCAAGAGATTTAGTTCAAACGGCCGGAGGATTGTTAGCAGCAAGAGCAATCAATGATGCAAAACGAGTTTTAAATTATTTACAAGTAACACAGGAAGAAGATGGGCATTGGTGTCAGAATATGTGGTTGGATGGAAATCCATATTGGCATGGAATTCAGATGGACCAAACTGCAAGTCCAATTTTGTTGATTGATTTAATTCATAGAGAAGCAAAACTTTCCAAAACGGAACTGAACAGATTCTGGCCAATGGTTAAAAAAGCTGCAATTTACATTCTTAAAAATGGTCCAACCACAGAACAAGACAGATGGGAAGAAAATGCAGGTTATTCAATTTATACCATAGCAGTTGAAATTGCTTCGTTATTGGCAGCGGCAGATTTTGCAGACATGCAGGGAGAGAAAAAACTTTCCAATTATTTAAAAGAAACTGCAGACAACTGGAACGATAATATTGAAAAGTGGTGTTATGTTGAAAATACAGATTTAGCTAAACAAAACAATATAGAAGGTTATTATGTAAGAATAAATACTTTGACTGCCGCTGAATCATATATAGATGGAAACGAAAGAATAAAAATCAGTAATAGATTAGCCGGGGACAACGAATGTTTAGTTTCAGAAATGTTTAGTCCGGATGCATTGGCTTTGGTTAGATTCGGATTGAGAAAAGCAAATGACTCGAAAATTTTAAACACTATAAAGATATTAGACAAATACCTAAAGTATGAAGGGAAACATGGTCCGGTTTGGTACAGATACAATAAAGACGGATACGGCGAACACAAAGATGGTAATCCATATAATGGTATAGGAGAAGGAAGGCCATGGCCATTGCTTTCGGGCGAAAGAGCACATTATGAAATAGCCATAGGAAATTTAGAATCTGCAGAGAGAATTCAAAAATCAATTGAACAATATGCAGGAGCCACAGGCCTTCTGCCTGAACAGATATGGGATAAACCAGACTTACCTGAAAAGGAATTATACAATAGTAAAGCAAGTGGGGCCGCTATGCCATTGGCCTGGGCACATGCAGAATACATTAAACTTTGTCGCTCACTTGAATCGGGAAAAATATTTGATATGCCTTCAGGTACAAAAAAAAGATATATAGACAATCAAACTAAATCTCTTCATCAAATTGTAAATATTAAAAAGCCAATTAAAACTTTCAGACTAGAAAAGACACTTAGACTAGTCAACGATAAAAATTTTAGTATTGAATACAAGGTTAATAATGAAAATCTTCATCGGAGAGATTCAAGTGAGATAACTGAAGACATTTATTTACTTGATATCCATCTTGAGAATTTAACTGAACAAGATGAGATTGAAATATTACCTATTGATAAAATCACAGGGGTTCCTTTATGTGATAAAATCATACTAACAAATGAGGAAAAATTATCATCCATAGATGCAGAAATTGCTGAATTATTTTATTAAAATAAACTTGTAATAAATTCCACACTCAGCGAATATTTTTCCCCATTTAAACCAGCAAAAAAAGCAATTAAATAATAGATCAACTTTCACAACAGTACTAAATTAAATTTATCTCCAACGATAAATGTGAAAGAAGATGAAAAAAATAATTTTATTATCAATAGTTGTTTTCAGCTGGTGGAATCAAAAGATACTAGGAAACAATCTAAATGAATTAAGCAAGTTTGGCAGAGATACTGTAATAAATAAAGATTCAGTCTTTATCAAATTGATGGAGCTAGCTTCAGAAAAAGAAAAGGAGGGCAATTTAATTACAGCAATTGATCTCTACACTAAGGCACTAATACACGATTCAACCTCAGGAACTGCACTACTTCATAGAGGCATGTGTAAACAGGCACTTAATGATTTCCCAGGTGCTGAACTTGATTACTATAAGGCCATCAATACAGGTTTAAGTTTACAGGAATCGTACGAAACCTACTATAACCGAGGAATAATGAAAATATTTTCAGGTGATTTTGAAAAAGCCAAAAATGATTTTGATGTAGCGATTGAATTGAATCCTGAATTTGTTGATGCATATTACAACCGAAGTGTAATTAAGGGCAAGCTAGGTGATTTTGAAGGAGAGTTAGAGGACATCGACAAAGTAATTTATTTAAGACCAGGAGACGACAATGCGTATAACAGCAGGGGCATAGTCAAATCTATTATTGGAGATATGCGTGGTGCATTAAATGATTATTCAGAATGTATTCATATAAATAAAAACAATGCTGATGCATTTTTTAATCGTGGAATTGTGTATTATGAGATAATGAAATTCGAAGAATGCATTGAGGATTTCAATAATGCAATAAGATTAAAACCAGATGCAGAAAGTTATAACAGAAGAGGAAATGCAAAGCACCGACTAAACAACACAAAGGGTGCCTACGAAGATTATTCTGAAGCAATAAAAATAGATCCAATTTCATTTGTAGGATACATCAACCGAGGAATGATTCTAATTGAAATGAAACAATTTGAATCGGCCTTAATGGACTTTGATGTTTCTATACTACTTAATCCTGATTATTCTGAAACCTATTTCTATAGAGCAATTGCATTGGAAGAAATCAAAAACTTTAACGAAAGTGCAGAAAGTTACAGTATGGCTATTTTTCTGAACCCTGAATTTGCGGAAGCATGGTATAGGAGAGGAATCATTCAGAAAAAAAGAGGTCAGGGTGATCAGGCTTGTAAGGACTTATATCAAGCATTTATTTTGGGACATGATCTTGCGGCAAATGAAATAAACAAAAACTGTAAGTAAAACCAAATGACCTTGAACACAAAAAATATAGCTAGATATATTGTATTTGTTCTCTTGTTAATTCCCAAAATAAACAAATCTCAAATCAGAACAGATGAAGAGCCTAAGCGATTGTATTATGAAAGAACTGCCAGGATAAAAAAGTTCAAGGAAATGAAAAACATGAGGGATGTACTTCACCTTGATAAATTATGGATGGGCAAAAGAAGAATCAGTGGGGGTATTTCATATAATACAGGGAGGGTAATTGTTGATGACGGTAAAAATAAATTTCCGGTTTGGCGTCAAGCAATGGCATACTCAATACGATATAGGTTTTATGAGGAATTTTGCATGAATCTCACCTTCTTTAATGAATTAAACAAACAAGTTATCGCTCCATGGATAGGAGATTATTCATTTGGATTTGGGAGATATAACTGGAAAAAAAGAAAAATAAATTTTGGTTACGAAAACTTCGGTAACCATAAATACAACGACAATTTTAAAACCTTCTTAGGGAAATTTTTAGAAGGATACATATTTTGTTCCTATAATTTTCAATTTCAAAAACTAAATAAATTTTTAAGAATAGATCCAAGTACAGCTGTTCACTTTGTAGCTTTCTCAAGGTATTCAGTAAATTTCAGAAACGACAGAGAGGAAACACTAGGAGGTTTGTTTAACGGAAAACCAGTAACCGGTTTAGCTGCAAGATATATTGTTTTGAAAGATATTTATATAGAATCAGCAATATATTTTTATCTACCAGGTAGAAAACAACCATGGGATCCTGATTACTCCTATGGTTTTGGATATTTTAACTGGAGAGCATTTAGGATTTCTATGACATACGGCAATTGGGCTATCAACCGTTTTCCATGGAACAGTAATTCCTACTCTTCATACGGATTTTTAGATGGAAACTTCAGAGTAGTTGCAAATTGGACTTGGTAAAATTTAACAATGAGTAGAATAATAATAACATTTTTAATCTTTCAATTTAATATTGGACTATCACAAATAAAATACATCATTGAAGATTTTGAAGGAATAATAAATGAAAAAATCTGCTGGGAAAAAAACGGACTGTATACATTCGGAGAAACATCAGCTGAAATTAAAAAACATTCTGAAAATAAAAATAAAGTACGTTTACGAAATAACTTTATAAAAATCAGAAGCGATAAACAAAAATCTTTTGGAGGCTTCGGCAAATCCATAAATCACTATTTCTCAAATCTAGAGGATAATGATTTTTTAAATTTTTATTATAGAAAGAAATCAGACGAGAAAAATGATACCATCCAAATAGAAATACAGGTAAATAACAATAAAATTGAAAAACCAAAAACATATCAAGTATATATACATCTAAAAAATGAAACAGAATGGAATTTAACTTCAATTCCCTTAAAATTATTTAAAACTGAAAAGCATAAAAAAAATAATACTGAAGAAACTCTCCAATTGAAGGGATACTTTAATCAAATAATAATTAAAACAAATAAACCAAATACAGAACTTGACATCGATTTCCTTTGCTTCAGCAATAACGAATTAAAGAATGATTTCAATATAGAAAACAATAATGAGCGTGGCGTTTGCCTTGGAATTTGGACCGGAAAAATAAATAAGGATAATTTTACTGAAGCAGTAAATGAATTTGAGAACGGCTTTCAGGAATTCGGAAATAAAAAACATCTAGGAATAGTACATCTTTTCATTCCATTCTTCAATGAAAAGGATAACAAAACAGAAAATTACTTTGC
>JBKCIQ010000129.1:0-4429 GCA_046302135.1 Bacteroidota bacterium
CTTGAAAGTAGATATTTTACTTTCATATTAATTTTTAACAAAAAAAACAACTATGTTAATAACTCAATGATTGTTAACTGTATTTAACAGGGTGGATTTGCGTCATTAAAATATTTTTGCCTCAGTTTTTAAGTTAAACCAAAATAAAGTAACTATGAGAACTCTTATTTTTTTATCAATTCTAACTACAATTATTAGTGAATCTATTGTTTTTGCAGGAATTCCTAGTAGAAAAACAGGAACTTTTAATATTGACAAAAATAAAAACGATGATACTTCCAAAATTGTATTTATTGCAAAAAAGCCAATCTTAAACCAAATTAGCTCATACCCTGCTCATGACTTATATAACATTTGGGATACCACTGTAATTCATCCATACTATCCGGATAATTACTTTACAAACGATGAGATTATTTTAACCTTGGAAGGAGGAGACGATCATTTTACAATGCCTTGGAAAGGAATTGTTACATCAAGTTACGGATGGAGGCATGGTCGTCCACACACCGGTACGGATATTGACCTTGAAACCGGTGATACTGTAGTAGCCGCATTCAGTGGCAAGGTTAGGTTAGCAAGAGTTGCAGGAGGATATGGCAACTGTGTTATAATTAGGCATCCTAACGGACTTGAAACAGTATATGGACACCTCAGTAAAATTCTCGTAAAGTCTGGTGATGAAATCTGCTCCGGAGAGGTGCTGGGTCTTGGTGGAAATACAGGGCACTCGTTTGGCAGTCACCTACATTTTGAAATGAGGTACCTTGGTAAATCTATCAACACTGAACGTTTTATTAACTACAAGAGTTGGGGATTAAAACAAAATGAATTTGTAGTAAAGAAATCAGATTTTGTAATGTCGAAACCAGCTTATACAGCAAAAATTTCAAAGTTACACAGAGGAAAACATGCTCATAATTTTTCGAAGAAGAATAATAGAAACAAAAAAAATACTTCTAATAAATATGCTCCTAACAAGAAAAACAAAACAAATAATCTAGTTCACAAGTATAAAAGCTCAAATAAGAAAGCGATTAGTTCTTCAAAAATTAAGCATAAAAAGGCACGTAGGGCCTAATAAGGATTCTATTCTATTCCATTCCATTCTATCCTTTCCATCATTTTTCTTTTTTGATTGGATAGATCCAAATCAAAAAATAGGACCTATTATAATTTTAGTTTGATTAAATTTGAACTCATAGATGGGACTTGTTAGGACAATTCTTGCTCTGTGTGTAGCTGCATTTCATTCATTCAGCATAGGAGGATTAAGTTTTACTGGGGGGAAAGTTTCGGTTCAATGTTTTTATATTATTTCAGGATTTTACATGGCGCTAATATTAAACGAAAAATATTTAGGCGAATCATTTTCATACCTTAAGTTTATTAAATCTAGAATCATCAGAATCTACCCTGCTTACTTTATAGTAATGATCTTATCATTTTTTATTTCTTTAGGGTGTCTTTATTTTTGGAATAATCCACTTTACCTCGGACTTTTCAAACCACACTGGAAAAACCTATCATTTACAACTCAAATTATTTTGGTATTTGAAAATTTATTCTTGATAGGTCAAGACATTTTATTTTTCTTAAAAGTTAACTTTAGCAGTGGTAATCTTGAACCGTCAATTTCTGCCTTTACAGAAAAGAAAAAATTGATTCTGAATGGTTTTTTATTTGTACCACAGTCATGGACGCTAAGTATTGAACTTTGTTTTTATTTTCTTGCGCCGTTTATTGTCAGATGTAGTTTAGCTTCTAAATTAGCAATAGTTGTAATTAGCCTACTGGCACGCTTATATTTCTATTCGCAGCTAAAACTAGACATTGATCCATGGACATATCGTTTTTTTCCCTTTGAAATTGCACTTTTTACGGCCGGCACACTCGCCTTTCAACTTTACAATATGATAGATAAGTTAAAGTATTCCAAAGTTTTGGGATTTATAATGCTCATTACAGTCGTCATAATAATTCTATTATACAATAAAATACCGTTAGGTGAAAGTTTTAAATCTTGGGGCTTTTACCTTTTATTTTCACTTATGCTACCCTTTATTTTTTGTTTTAGTAAAAACAGTAAAATCGACCGATTAATTGGAGAACTCTCCTACCCTATATACCTGATTCATCATTTGATAATGTTCTTACTAAGGCAATATTTCTGGTCACACACAGAAAATATGAAATGGTTCGGCATTTCAACTGTAATTCTTTCACTATTTGCGGGAGTATTTTTTTACCTATACGTAACTGCTCCAATCGAAAGATACAGATTTAGAATCCTACAAAAGCAATAATTATTAGTTTTTACTGTTATCGAATTATAGTTACTTTTGCATAGAACATGAATTCGTCCATTCGATTATTATTTTTTATTCCTGTTTTTTTTATTTTGCTTAGTTGTGATGGTTACAGAAAGGCGAGTAATATAAAAGATACCTACCAGAAGTACCTTAAAGCACGTGAGTATTATGATAAAAATGATTTTTATCATTCATCGCTACTTTTTGAAGAACTAATTCCGTTGGTAAAAGGTGATTCTTTAGACGAAAAAGTATATTTTTACTACACTTACAGTGTTTATAATATGGGTGATTACGCACTTGCAGGATTTCACTTTAGATCCTACGTTAGTAATTATCCTCAGAGCAAGCATTCCGAAGAGTGTTCCTTTATGAGTGCTTATTGCTATTATCTACATTCTCCAAATTATTCACTTGACCAGAGCGATACTAAGAGCGCAATACTTGAACTTCAGGGATTTATTAATGATTATCCGATGAGCAACAGAATTGATTCTGCAACTATTTTAATCTCCAAACTAAGAGGTAAACTTGAATTAAAATATTACGAAATTGTAAAACAATTTTTCCATATTAACGACTATAAAGCTGCGATTACCGCCTGTCAGCTTTTTGCTAAAGACTTTCCTGACTCAAAGTATGTGGAAGAAATAAATCTGATAAATATTAGATCAAATTACCTTTTGGCAGTTAACAGTGTGGAAAAGAAGAAGTTAGAAAGAATTAATTTAGCGATTGAAACTTATCAAAAATTCGTAGATTTGTACCCCCGTAGTAAATGGGTAAAAGACGCAGAAGTAATTTACGAATCGTGCGTTAAAATGAAAAATAATTTATTAAAAGAAGATTAAAGATGGATTTCAAAAAAACAAATGCCGAAAACACCACAATCACTCGTGATGTGAATAAACTTGATCAGAAAACAGGCAACGTTTACGAAGCAATTGCTGTTGTATGCCGTAGAGCAAATCAGGTGAGTGTTGAAATGAAAGAAGAACTACAAAACAAATTACAGGAGTTCGCCTCCCATACTGACAACCTTGAAGAAATTTTTGAAAACAGAGAGCAAATCGAGATATCCAAGATTTACGAGAAGTTGCCTAAACCAACTAGTATTGCTCTTCAGGAATACCTTGATGACAAAATATATTTCAGAAATCCTTCAAAAGAGTCTAATCAATAATTTGTTTCTTTTTTAAATAATTGATGGCAGAAAGAGTTCTTTCTGCCATTCTTTTTTAGGAGAATGCTAAAAGGTAAAAGAATATTAGTTGGAGTTAGCGGCGGAATAGCCGCCTACAAAATTCCTGGGTTGATACGATTGTTGATTAAAGCCGGCGCAGAGGTGAAAACAATTATGACTAAAGACGCTGAGAATTTTGTCACAAAACAAACTCTTTCTGTTGTTTCAAAAAACAAGGTGGAAGAGGAGTTTTTTGATCAAAATGGCACCTGGAACAACCATGTTGAACTTGGTTTATGGCCTGACCTTATTTTAATTGCACCGGCTACTGCAAACACAATTGGAAAGATGGCTCACGGAATGTGTGATAATTTATTGATTGCAACCTATCTTTCCAGTAGATGTCCAGTAATGATTGCACCGGCAATGGATGAAGATATGTATCTTCATTTCAGTACTGATAGTAACTTAAAAATACTAAGTGAGAAAGGACATATTATAATTGAACCTGAATCAGGTGAGCTAGCAAGTGGACTTACGGGAAAAGGAAGATTAAAGGAACCAGATGAAATTTTTAAATTTATATTAGATTTTTTAAATCCTGTTTTCTCAGGAAAAAAAATATTAATTAATGCAGGTCCAACTTACGAGGCAATAGATCCGGTACGATTCATTGGCAACCGTTCCTCGGGTAAAACGGGGATTTATCTTGCTGAAGTTTTTTCCTTAATGGGTGCTAATGTAACTTTAGTATTAGGTCCGACAGAACAAAATGTGAACGCCAATAAATTTAAAGTTACAAGAGTTGAAACTGCAATTGAAATGTTGAATGCATGCATGGAGGAGTTCTTTGATGCTGATATTTTTATAGGGAGTGCTGCAGTTTCTGATTACAGAATAGAAAATCCGCAAAATAAAAAAATCAAAAAGGAGG
>JBKCIQ010000130.1:0-12757 GCA_046302135.1 Bacteroidota bacterium
GTTCATCTACTGATAATACAGACAGAATAGATACCAATTCCTTTTCAAATTGAAAATCTATAAGTTTTTCCATGCCATAAAATATGTAAACTAAATCGCCATTCAGTAATTTAAAATTTCCTGAATTATGATTTTTTTTATTAGCATTAATCTCTGAAAGCAAAATTTCATTCTCTCTTACAATATAAACTCTTGAGTTAATACCTGAAAAAATTAAATCTCCGGTTTCAACATCAAAACTTATAAAATTTAGCCCGGTAATTTTCATCATTTGTTCTGATAAAATATTACCACCATCAAAAATAAAATTCAACCAACTATAATTATCCTTCACTTTCTTTTCGGTAATTGCTAATTTTAATTTTAATAAATAAGGCAAAATTGCATGACTACCTGTTTCTTGAAGTAAAACGACGTTGCTGAATATCCAACTCAATTTTTCTGTAATACCATGCAACTCTAAACTTCCTTTTTCAGAAAACATCTTACCAGGACGAAGCTTTCTTATGGTAGTTAAAATTGGACTGAATACATTTGAATTACCCGAAA
Source organism: Bacteroidota bacterium (assembly GCA_046302135.1). Classification (GTDB taxonomy): domain Bacteria; phylum Bacteroidota; class Bacteroidia; order B-17B0; family Aurantibacillaceae; genus AM-1111. Next base: position 550 of record JBKCIQ010000130.1, read on the forward strand.
AATTGGAAAACTGATAATAACATCTAAGTGTATTTCTAATTTCATCCGAGGAAGTAACCAAAGATTCAAGAAGTATTTTGTTTGCAACATTTAATTCTTTTATAAAATCTGACTGCCTTAATCTTAATTCATCATTTTCCCTTTTAGAATTGCTAAGTTCATCTGCAACTAAAGCAAAATCTCTATTTAATTTTTGAACCTGCGTATCTACATCAGAAAGTAAAATTCTCTTCTCTGTTTTCATGTCTTGAATTTTATGCTCGTAAGAATTAATTTTTTTTCCTAAACTTAACTTTATTAAAAAAAGAAAAATTAATAGTAAAGCAAAAATTACAGATGATATAATTATAAAATGATAATTACCAAACTGTGTTTCTGACTTTAAAGAATTAATTTGAACATTATTATTTTTTAGTTTAGTAAGATTTAGCTTATTAACTCTCTCAAAATATTTTACTGCTAAATAAATATCATTTTTTTCAATTTTAGCCATTGAATCTAAAACATTAGACAATCGCTTTTGAATTATAAATGATCGCTTATAATCACCGGAAGCCTGCAGTATTTCAATAAAATTACCCATAGCAGGTACAAGTAATTCAATATTAGCCGATGAATCTGCAATTGCATACGCCAATTGAGAATTAAACAAGGCCTTACTAAAATTTTTCTTTTGGAAATGCAAACTTGACAAGATATCAGAAATGAAGAATCGATTTATTTGATGATCTCTATTTTTACTTCTAATTTCTAGAACCCTAATCAGGGAATCAGTATTGAAATACTTAATTTACTTTTTTAAACCTATCAATTCCCATGAGTAACTGGAGGAAGTATCTCCCCTACTCCTAAAAAAATCAATCATTTTACCTACACCTTTTTCAAAATTTTCACCTTGAATTGTGTTTTTAGAGAAATAATATCTTATTAAAAAACTCTCAAAAAATTTAGAATCCTCAGTTAAATAATTTGTATTTACCGATTCCCACAATTCAAATACAAGGTCCAATTTACCTTCAGAAGAAAGTACTTGAATCTTTTTTAAAATTATTTTTTTTCTATCGTTTGAATCAGAAACTTTTATCAATTCACTGTCAAGAACTGAATAAGCCTTATCAAAAAGATTCAACTTTGAATAAGACCAAATGAGCGAGTCGTCAACTTGAGAAAAATTAAACTGAACTAAAAAAAGTAAAAGAATTGAAATTACCTTTTTCAATCCTTTTACATTATTACTTTTATTTGGCATTTCAGTATTTTGCCTGATTGCGTTTTTCTTTTTGCTTCTTAAGTTGAGTTTTCAGTGCATCAATAGCTGTATCAACAGCCTCTTCAAAAGAGGCACATTGTTTTTTAGCAAACAATTCATTACCGCTAATTTTTATTTTTATCTCAGCCAACTTATTAGCGTTATCATCAGATTTTTCCAATTTTAAAATAACTTCAGATCCAATTATTCCTTCATAAAATGTATCCAATTTCTGAATTCTCTCTTCTATAAATGCAACAAGCTTTTTGTCCGCATCAAATCTTACTGACTGAATGGTTGGTTTCATGTTTTTATTTTTATGGTTTAATAATCATTTATTTTTAGATGAGGCAGAAGATGATCTCGGATGAGACTTCTTGTAAGCAGATTTTAATTTTTCAATTGAATTGTGTGTATAAACCTGTGTCGCGGCAAGAGAGGTGTGTCCGAGCAACTCTTTAACAGCATTGATATCTGCCCCATTATTTAACATGTGCGTTGCAAAACTGTGTCTAAGTACGTGTGGACTCTTCTTTTTAAGTGTACTGACTTTTCCGATTGAGGAACGAACCAATAAATAAATAGATTTATCATTCATCTTTTTACCCTTGGCGTTTACGAGAAAAAACTCGGTAGGTAACTTGCTTTTTGCTTTTTGATCAAGCCATTGTCTCATTAAAGATTTTAAATCTTCAGAAATGGGAATAATTCTTTCTTTATTTCCCTTACCCAATACTTTAATTTGCGATTGATAAAAATCTATGTCTTTTTCTTTTAGGCTTGAAAGTTCAGAACGACGCATACCTGTTTGGTACAACATCTCTACAACAACTTGCGATAAAAAATTACTTTCTTTTTCTTCTGAGCCTGAGGTTGAATTAAATTTTTCAACTAATTCTTTCATCTTGCTCTCATCAACAAAAACAGGCAAATGTTTTGGTTTTTTTGGAGGATGAATTTTTATGAACGGATCAGATGATACCAATTTCTTCTTCAACAAAAATTTTACAAATGAGCGAAGAGAACTTAACTTTCTATTGATACTCACAGGAGAAAAATCATCATTTGAAAGCTCGTTTATCCAGGAGCGTATGAAAATTGAATTTAATGCTGTGTAATCGGAACTGGAATATTGCTTTAGAACAAATTCGTTAAACTGCTTGATATCATTTTGATAGGATACAATTGTATGAGCGGAAAATTTCTTCTCCAGTTTCAAATAATCCAAAAACTCCCGATAATCCATAGTGAAAGAGTTTCATTATAACGAATATAACCAAATGGAGTGACAATTCCTAGAAGGCAAATATTAAGAAAATAAAAAAGGGAAAGAATTACTCTTTCCCCAAGTTATATAACCAAAAAAAAATATTTATTTAGCAGCTTCTCCGGTGCGAAGCTTCTGTATGTAAGCAGCTTTAATAATAGTATCGCGTCTGCGAACCGAAGGTTTTGTGAACTTCTGACGCTCACGCAATTGTTTAACTACACCTGTTTTTTCAAATTTCTTTTTGAATTTCTTAAGGGCTTTTTCTAATGTTTCCCCTTCTTTTAATTGTACAATCAGCATGTTTATTTTTTAAATAGGATGCAAATATAATAAAATAAACCAATTACATAAAAAATCTACTAAACAACAATTTCATGGGGAAATAATATTTAAACACAAACTACATGAATATATCTAACTGATTATCTGTGTATTACAATAAATACTAAATATATCAAGCCCTGAAAAAAAAGGTAAATTTGCAAGAGTTTAAATCAATGACATTAACCCAGGGAATAATAAAAGAAAAGCAAGAGTGGAGAGTAAGTAATTTTAGGACGGATCAGCCAGAGAAATTTGATTTGTCAATTGAGTTCGGTAATACACATTTCAGTTATGCCGTTTTTGATTCAGTTACTAGATTTATTAAAACGGTCGGTAAAATCGAATTCGATTTTCAGGAGAAAAAAGACAGCTACGCAATTCTTTTCAGTGAACTTCAATCGACTTCAGTTGATATTATTCAAAACGGCTACAACAGAGTTTATGCTACATGGAATGCTCCAGGCGCCACACTTATTCCTGCTTCATTTTATAATGAAAATAAAAAAGTGGATTTTCTTCAGTTTAACAATGGAGCAACCAATAACCAAAGAATAATTGCGGAGGACACCAGAGGAGGTGAAATAAAAGTACTTTATTCCATTCCGGAACCAATTAAAATGTATTTAGATGCAAAATTTAGTAATCATAAAATAAAACATGTCAGCAGCAGTTTAATGGATATTATTGCTTCATCAAGTACAAGAAACACAGATAAACTGGGCTTCATAAACCTTAATACATCAAACTTTAATTTATTACTGATGGATAAAGGCCTACGATTTTTCAATACTTTCAATTATACAACACAAGAAGACATTCTTTATTATATACTTTTCGCATTGGAACAAAACGGATTTGATGCCCATGAAGACAAAATATTACTATCCGGAGAAGTTGAAAGCGAAAGTGGAACACATAAATTATTGAAGGATTATATTAAAAATATTTCATTTGCGATAACAGACAAAAGTCTGCTTAGAAATGACAATATATCGAAACTGCCCCATCATTTCTTTTTTAACTTGTTAAATCGTTTTGTGTGCGGATAATTAGCGGTAAATTTAAAGGTAAGATTATCTCGCCACCTTCCAATCTCCCATCAAGACCCACAACGGATTTTGCAAAAACAGGACTATTCAATATCATCAACAATTACTATCATTTTGAAAGCCTAAAAGTTTTAGACCTTTATGGCGGAACAGGCAATATTAGTCTGGAATTCATAAGCAGAGGGGCAAAAACTGTGACCTATGTAGAGAAGAATTACAACTGCTTAAGGTTTATCAAAACCGAAACAGAGAAATTAAAAATTGATAATTTTATAGCTATTAAAAGCGATGTTCAATCATTTTTAAAAAGTATAGGAGAAAAATTCGATTTAATTTTTGCAGATCCTCCATATGATACCGAAGATGCCGCAGATGTTGTGAAAAAAGTATTTGATTTGAATTTACTGAATGAAAATGGAATGCTAATTGTAGAGCATAGCAACAGACAAAATTTGAATGAGCTTTCTAACCATAAAGAAACAAGGAAGTATGGCAATGTTTGTTTCAGCTTCTTTTATACATTTCAGATTTAAAATTTTAATTTTACACTAAACAAATTAATTAAAATGGAAAAAAGAATTGCAGTTTTCGCGGGATCTTTTGATCCATTTACAATTGGACATGAAAGTATAGCACGAAGAGCACTACCATTATTCGACGAATTAATTATTGCTATCGGAATAAATTCAGCAAAAAAATACATGTATACGCTAGAAAAAAGAATACAATGGATTAAGGAAACATTTTCTGATGAAAAAAAAATAACTGTAGATGCTTTTGAGGGACTTACCGTCAATTATTGCCGTAGCAAAAACGCAAAATTTATCTTAAGAGGATTGAGAACAACAGCAGACTTTGAATTCGAAAAAGCGATTGCACAGATGAACCGAGCTTTAAGTCCTGAAATGGAATCCATATTTATTCTTCCGCTACCAGAACATTCAGCAATCAATTCAACAATAATAAGAGATATAGTAAGCAACGGAGGAGACGCAAGCGCATTTGTTCCAAAATGTGTAGATCTAAAAATTAAATGAGTTTTACTATAAATGAAACCATTTAATAAATCTCCGTTATTCAAATCGATGATAATATCAAGATTTTTATTTTTTGGATTTCTATTTTTTCTTAGCCTGTTGAATGCCCAGAATGTAATTATTAGAGGATACGCAGATAAATTTCATTTTGGGAAACAAATCACTGCGTACACATATGATGACTTAGTAACTTATACCAGGTCACCAAGAGGATTAGATACAATCGATCAAAGAGGATTCTTCGAAATTGGTTTTGATATTGATACCCCAACAAAAGTTGAATTGGTAATAGGCAATCAGCGGGGAAACATGTATACTTTACCAAATAATTATTATGCAGTTTTATACCCTAGACCTGATAGTCTGTATGACCTGAACCCAAATGCAGAATATCCCGCAGAACTCGGATTCATTTATAAAGACAAAAACGATACAACAGAAATTAATTCATTAATTATAAATTTTAATAGAGAGTATCGCGATTTTTTTGCGGACAACTATCAATATTTTGTGGCAAAGAAAGGTTACAATGTAAAGCTAGATTCATTTATGATTTCAACTTTTAATAAATATGAAAAATACAAATTATCATTTTTTAAAACATGGCTCAGTTACACATTTGCAGAACTAAATGAGGAAGTTTTCAGAGATAAAGAACAACTCGCTAAAATTTACCTTATAGATAAACCTGTTTTGCATGAAAACTTCGAATACATGAAGTTCTTCAACATTTATTTCAGCAGATATCTAAAACTCAAAGTAACACAAAAAAGATCCGGAGGAATCGTAGACGCAATAAATAAAGACGCTGATTATAACACATTAAATAAAATATTAAAAAATGATTTTATTCTAAAAAATGACACAGTTAGAGAACTTGTTATCATAAAATGTCTTTATGAAATGTATTACTCACCTGAGTACAAAAGAGAAAACATTAGATCTATGCTTGAATTTGCAATGGCTAACACCAACATAACAAAGCATAAAAAAATCATCACAAACATGCTTAGACAAATGCTTAAACTAAGTCCGGGAAGTGATGCACCTGATTTTAGCTTAAGTACAAAAAAAGGAAGTTTAATTTCATTAAAAGATATGAAAGGAAAATATATATACCTCGATTTTATGACTAGTTGGAGCTTGCCTTGTTTACAAGAGATGAAAGAAATCTCTGATATGAAAAAAAAATATGGAGATAAGGTAATATTTATCAGCATAAGCGTAGACGAAAACGAGGAAGATTTTAAAAAATTAATTGAAAAAAATCCAAAATACGACTGGATATTTTTATGGTATGGCAAAGACAAATCAATAAAAACAAAATATAATGTCACTAATATTCCTACTTATTATTTCATTAATCCTGAAGGAAAGTTAATACATTCACCTGCGATTACTCCAACTCAAGGATTTGAAGGAGTTCTGCACCGATTGTTTGACAAAAAGAAAAAAAACGGACCTTAATTATTAAATCTTACGGGTTAAGAAGTTCTTAGTTGAACAATTTAACTTACAATAAATTTTCATTTTTTTGTTCGGATGAATACAATTAATTCACTAAGAAAAACAGAAGCATTAGCTCTAACAAAAAAAAGAAAAGGAGAAATCAGGATTGGTGAGATGGCTACATTTTTTAACGATGAGTTATCTCTATATGAAAATTTGAAAAAAAATGATTGCAAATTTGTTTTGCTTGGGATACCTGAAGATATTGGAGTACGAGCAAATTTTGGAAGAGGCGGCGCATACTCTGCATGGAAACCGGCGCTTGAAAATATTTTAAGTATTCAAAGTAATAATTTTTTCAGTGGAAGGGAATTAATGATTTTGGGTGAAATTAATCTTGACGATCTAGTTGCGAAAAGTAAAGATTTATCAACTAAAATACCTGCTGAAATAACCCAACTAAGAAACTTAACATCAGAAATTGACAAAAGAGTTTTTCCTGTAATCGAACTAATAATTTCACTTGGAAAGATCCCGATAGTTATTGGAGGTGGGCATAACAATACATTTGGAATTCTAAAGGGATGTAATTTAGGTTTACAAAAACTGCATCCGAATAAAAAGATTAAAGTTCATGCCATAAATTGCGATGCACACACAGACTTTAGGCCAATTGAAGGTAGACATAGTGGCAACGGATTTTCCTATGCGTTTGAAAACGATTACCTAAATAAATATGCAGTAATTGGAGTGCATGAAAATTACCTCACTTCGGATGCAGAACAAAAATTTAACATTAAAAAGAGAAACTTACTCTTGTCTACATATGAAGATATTTTCATAAGAGAAAAAATCAGCTTTGAGCAATCAATTTTGAAAGCAATTCAATTCCTGAAAAATAATTCCTTTTGCGGAATTGAAATAGATCTTGACGCTATAACCAACGTGCCGAGCAGTGCTAAAACTTCAAGTGGAATTTCTCCTGTACAGGGAAGAAAATATATTTACAAATGTGCACAAAGATTAAATGCAATGTATTTACATATTGCGGAGGGTGCTCCGGTTCTTGCACACCTAAAGGCAGACAATAAAACAGGTAAATTAATCGGGTACCTTGTAACAGATTTCATAAAAGGCGTTATAGAAAAAAAATAGTTGTTTTCAAAATTTGATTCATCAATTGAATCAATATTGTAAATTCGAAATCAATCTTTCATATCTTTATTAAAATATAGCAAACAAATGAAACTACTTAGAAAAAACAGATTTATATTTTTTATTATAATTTTCACGCAAAAAGAAATAATATCTCAAATTAAAAATATGGATGTACCGTTTTCCGAATATAGTTATGTAAGCAGTAATTGTAATGGATTCGCACACCAATCAGGTACATTAATATTTATTCCGGAGAATGCATTTGTAAGAGAAGATGGCAAGGATTGTAATGGAAAAATCACGATTAAATACAGGGAACTGGTAAACCAAACAGATATTTTAGTCAGCGGGATAAATATGATTTATGTAAAAAACGGGAGGCGTATTTTATTGGAAAGTGCAGGCATGTTTGAAATAAAAGCAGAATGCAACGGCACACCACTTAAAATCAAACCTGATAAAGAAATACAAGTCAGAATGAATTGTGTAAATGACCTCAAAAATTTGAGCTCCTATATATACAACTTTGAAAAAAATTATTGGGAAGATGCCAATCTTCCAATCTCTGATTTTACTTTTAAAAACAATAGTAATAACAAAGACGATGTTAATTTATGGGGTGCCTCTTCAGTAAAAAGTACTGCTCAAAATTCAAACAATGAAGATATGATGAGCGATAGTGCACGTACAGCTTTTTTGAATAATGTTGTCGGGAAATTACCGGATGGATATATTAAAGGATTGAACATAAAAAAAACAGGACTTTATAATTATGATGCCATAATAAAAGATGAAAATGCAGTACAAATCATTGCTAAATTTAAATTGAGCACTAGAGAAGATGTAAACGATAAAATATATGTTGCATATCCAAAGAAGAACATGTTGGTTTACTATACACCGGAAGATATGAATGAACGATTTTATCTTTTGCCTGTAAAAGGTTTAAAAATTTTTAGTGTACTCAAAGATGGTAGCGTTGCAATTATAAAAGAGGAAGAAATCACACAAACTGCAATAAAAAACCTTAAAGGAAAAGAGCACACCTTTATTCTTGAAAAACAGACAGAAAAACCAAAAGACAGAAATACTCTGGCAAAAGCGGTAAATATCCCAATAATTAACTATGCACAAGAAAATTCGAATAATATTTATTCTTTTGATATCTATCTTCAATCTAAATGCTCAAAGGAATTCAATGAGTAATACACAAATTTTCAATATTCCATTAAAAGAAAAATTCAATCTACCACTAAGAAACATACCCATTGAACTTATTAGAGCATTTTGCGAAGGAAATATAAAAGCATATTATCCAAAAGATAGTACAAAAGAATGTAGTTACCACGAATTTGTTGCACACTTCAACGCCGGCGCTTGCCAGCCTGATAAAAAAAATCAAGGGAATGAATTTGGTAACATACCATGCCCCAATAACTTTTGCAATAACAATGATGAAAATGTTCTGGAGAATTTTCTTTTCAATATAGAATTGATAGAAGAAAAAAAATTTAACAGGGAGAAAAGCGTGGAAAATTATAATGTAAAGTACATTAAACTAAAATATAATTATGATCTCATGGGAAATAATTACAATCTGGAAGGTCCATTATTCAGATACAATGACGTTGTTGAACTGACTAAGAAATATTCTGATAGATATCTTGTTCAAAACCCGAAAAATAGTGCTGAAAATTTCAGCATGAGAAAAATTATTGAAAGCAGAATGTTTAGCGGAAACGTGATATCTCCGAATAATCAGAATTCACACTATCCGGAGAAAAAAAATAACAATAAAGACGATGACAGATATCACAACTAAATATCTTTAGTTTACCAACAGCATTTGCCTCAATTTACCTATTTGCTCTTGGGTACCAAGAACAAAAACTTTTGCATTTGGAATTAGTACTGTATCAGGACCGGGATTAACCAAAAAATTACCGTTTGCATTTTTAAATCCAACAATATTTGCACCTGTATTATTTCTTATTTCAAGCTCTTTCAATGTTTTACCTTTTAAGTTATCAGGAAGATTCTCGTATGTAAATTCTTCCAAGTTGATTGAGTCTCCACCCTGCCCCGTAACAAAATCCAAAAACTCAATTACATCAGGTTTCATAATCAAGGAAGCCATATGAGCTCCACCAATTTTATCCGGCATAATAACATTATTTGCCCCGGCAATTCTCAATTTTGCATCAGAAGAGTCCTCAGACGCTCGACTCACAATTGTCAATTTTGGATTTAAATTTCGAGCTGTAAGACAAATGAAAAGATTATCGGCATCGTCAGGTAAGGTAGCTATAAGCGCTTTAGCTCTATGAATACCAGCACTTATCAATACTTCATCGGAAGTGGCATCTCCTTCCAAAACTACGTCCTTATATTTACCGAGGCTGTAATTTCCAGCATTTTTTTCTATAACAACAAATCTTTTATTGTGTTTGTGCAATACAGTTGCAGCTTGGTGGCCATTTCTACCATATCCACAAATTATAATGTGATCTGACAATTTATCGAGCATACGTTTTAATTTTTTGTGTGACCAATACTGTTTGATTTCACCTTCAACAACATATTTGGTAAAAAGTCCAATTGCATATGCAAAGGTACCTAAACTAAACATTATAAGAAAAGAAGTAAAAACGCGACCGGCAGTAGATAATGGCTCTATCTCACCATAACCGACAGATGCAATTGTAATTACCGTCATGTAAAAAGCATTAAAGTAGCCATAACCATCAATTATATGATACCCAAATGTTCCAATAAGGAGTATTCCTAATATTATCCAAACCGGAGTAAAAAACTTTAGTGATTTACCTGCTTTCATCTGTCTAAAAATAAACAATCTAGTCTTAAATTAATTGTAAAATATGAATAAAATGTTACAAATTTTACGAATGAAAAGTAAACTTCATATGGGTAAGAAGTTATTTTTGTTGCATCAGATGAAAAGATTAAAACCATTTTTTAATAACAGGTTTATTGAGGCCGGATGTGATGAGGCCGGACGCGGATGTCTTGCAGGACCCGTTTATGCGGCCGCAGTAATACTCCCAAAAGATTACAAAAACTCCCAGCTCAACGATTCGAAAATTCTTAGTGAAAAGCAGCGTATATTTATGAGAAATGAAATACAGCGCGAAGCGATTTCATGGGCCGTGGGTATTGTTTCCCCTGATGAAATTGATGAAATAAATATTCTAAATGCCTCTTTTCTTGCAATGCACAGAGCATTGGATCAATTAAAAACTAAACCGGAACTCTTATTAATTGATGGAAACAGATTCAACCCTTATAAAAATATTCCATTTGAGTGTATAGTTAAAGGTGATGGTAAATATACCTCAATAGCAGCCGCAAGTATTCTTGCGAAAACCTACAGAGACGAAAAAATGGATGAATTACATGAGGAATTCCCCGTTTACAACTGGAAAAAAAATAAAGGATATGCAGTGAAAGCACATAGAGGGGCTATCATTGAACACGGTTCAAGCATTCATCACAGGAAAAGTTTTGTGCTATTTGATCCCCAGCTTCAAATTTCTTTTGAAGAAGATTGATTTTCATTATCTGAATATCTTCAGAATTGTTTTCAAAATAATTCCGATATCAGTGAATAAACCTTGATTGTTAATGTATTTTATATTTAGTTCCAGTTTGGCCGGCATTACTTCAACGATATAAGTTTTTTCAGGATCTGTCGATTTACCTAAAATTTCATTTTCATCAATAAATTCAATAGAAGCGAAATCTGTAATACCCGGCTTTACCAACAATACTTGCCTTTGTTGTTCGTTGTATAAATTAACATACTTCCTTACCTCAGGTCTCGGACCAACTAAACTCATATCCCCTAAGAAAACATTTAATAACTGCGGCAATTCATCCAATTTATATTTGCGTAAGTAATATCCTACTCTTGTAATCCTAGAATCTCTTCCTCCGACCGTTAACAAACCTTTACTATCTGAACCTGTTTTCATGGTTCGGAATTTAAAAAGTGAAAAATCAATTCCATTTTTACCCACTCGTTTCTGAATATAGAACACACCACCTTTTGATGTGAATACAATTATAACAGCAACAATAAAAAAAACTGGTAACAAAAAAATTATTCCAATCGAAGAAAAAAAAATGTCAAATAATCTTTTAACCATTAAAAACTTGAGCGAAAAACCTTATGGACTGATAGGTCTACAACTTCACAAACTTTTGAAATTTGCTCATCTGTAATATCATAAAAAACAGGAAGTGAAATCTCACAAGAATAATTTTTGTAGGTAACAGGATAATTGAGAATGTTATATCCGTATTTTTTATAAAAACTCATCATCGGAACAGGTATGAAATGTACATTAACGCTTACGTCGTTAGCACTTATCTCTTGGATTATGGCATCTCTTTGCATTTCATTTGCTGTTGGAATCCTTAGAGGAAACAGATGATATGAAGATTCTTTGTCAGCGTTTTTCACTAAAGGTGACCTATAAACCAAGTTTGAAAAAAAATCAGAATATCTGCGAATTACATTTTTTCTTTTGGGTAATGTGTCTGATTCGTATCTGTTAAGTTCTATCAAGCCAATAGCGGCAGCAATATCAGTCATATTACACTTATATCCTGCCTCTATTATGTCGTATCTCCAGTTACCTTTTTGCATCTT
>JBKCIQ010000131.1:0-6754 GCA_046302135.1 Bacteroidota bacterium
AAATTGTGATTTTTATCTGTTTTAAAACTATTTAATTTAAAAAATGAAAAAGAATTTTATAAAAAAATATTTTGTTTTTTTACTTTTTCTGTTCTTCAATTTGGATATTTCAGCACAACGTTTTAACGCAGATTCCGTGAAATTCGTAAAGGACCTAGATGATTTTTTCCAGGAGTATTCATCAGATAAGAAAGAGGCAACCAAATGGGTTGAAGACTTTAAAATCTATTGGAAAAAGCCGCAGTTTTCTGCTGTATATAAGGAATCTGTTTATAAAATTTGTAATCAGATGGCGGCCAAGAAATTTAAACCAACGCCTTATTTTAAAGATTATCTTATTTCTGTAGCCAACTTTATTGAGAATAAATACCCCTACGAAAAATTCGGTAATTGGACCTCAGTACTTGAAAAAATGATTTCCGGCAAAAACAATAAGTTGACAGAAAATTATTTGGATATGAGCACCCATCTTTTTACAAATAATTGTTTTTATAAATCATCAGCTTTTGAATGGAGAACAGATAATTATAACTTCAAATTTGAGTATGATTCTTTGCCAAAGGTTGTTTTTGAAACTTTTACATTAATAGGTACCAATACGCGAGACGATAGTGTCAGTATTGAAAACACAAAGGGAATATTTTACATAACATCGGGAAGATTTTACGGTAACGGTGGCAAAGTTCCATGGACTCGGGTTGGTTTGTCTTCGGATGTTTATGCAGAAATTAAAAAGTATATGATTGACTGTAAGGCGGGAGCATACACCGCTGATTCCGTAACGTTTTATAATAAGAAATACCTTGACGCACCCCAGAAAGGAGTTTTAAATGATAAACTAATTATAGAAGGTAACAATCCAACTTATCCTCGTTTTGATTCCTACAATAAAAGATTGACCGTAAAAAATATTTCTCCTGATGTAGATTTTGACGGCGGATTTTCAATGAGAGGTCCAAAATTTGTCGGTAGCGGTGAAGCTGCAAACCCTGCTAAACTCGTATTTAAAAGAAACAATGAAAGAATGCTCGAGGTAATTTCAAATAGTTTATCTATTACTGAGGATAAATTTTCTTCGAGCCCGGCAGCAATCAAGTTCATTCTGATCAATGAAGGAAAGCGAGATAGTATTTATCATCCTGGTCTTAGCTTTAAATATCTTGTGGCTGAGAAGAAGATTTCTTTAATAAGAACCGATGAAGGTATTCAGAAATCACCTTTTTATTCTTCATTCCACAAGATGGATCTTTATATAGAAGAGGTAACATGGAAGATGGATGAACCTAAAATTGATTTTGCCTTTATTCCCGGAAATTTGCAAGGGGAAGCTGCATTTGAATCTGAAGATTTTTTTCTTCAAGACAGATTCAAATTTTTGCAGGGATTTGATGAGGTAAATCCAATACTTACAATTAATAATTTTTATAATTCTAGCGGAAAGAAAAAAAATTGCAATGCAAAAGATCTAGCCGATTATTTAAGGTGGAGTGAAGTAGATTTACGTCCGGTTTTGGTTAAGATGATGGTTATGGGAATGCTTGATTTTAATCCGACTACAAATAACATTACCTTCCGAGAAAAACTTTTTAAATATGCCAGAGCATTAACTAAACAGAGCGATTATGATATTATAACTATCCGATCAGTTAATCCAGGTAAATCGAATGGCGTACTCAATTTAGTAAATAACAACTTTGATATGCTAGTTACAGGAGTAAAATCTGTTCTGCTATCTGACTCCCAAAGAGTATTTATCTTTCCAAGATCAGGAGAGCTCAGAATAAAGCGGAACAGGGACATAGAATTTAGCGGAATAATCAGTGCAGGAAAATTTGAAATGTTTGGAAAGGATTTCCGATACAGCTATGAAAGAAACAAAATAGCAATGAATAATGTGGATTCGGTAAGGATATACGTTACACCATTTTCAAAAGACGAAGCTGAAGAGTCCGGGAATTTTCGAAAGGTAGAAACGGTAATTGAAAATTTATACGGCGAGTTGGCCGTTGATCACCCAAGTTCTCATTCGGGCCGATTGGCCAAATCTGAATATCCTATATTTACTTCATTCAAGGAATCTTTTGCATTTTACGATAAAAAAAATATTCAGCGAGGAGCATATAACAGAAGTAACTTTTATTTTAAACTGGATGCTTTTGTTATAGATTCACTAGATAATTTCACCAATAAGGCTTTACATTTTGATGGTGAATTCAGTTCGTCTGGAATTTTTCCAAATTTCAGAGAGACGCTTAAACTTCAGAAGGATTATTCCCTCGGATTCGTTAGAAAAACGCCGCCGGGAGGATTTGCTTTGTATGGAGGTAAAGCTAAATTTGATAACGAAATTCGATTAAGTAATAAAGGTCTGAGCGGTGATGGAACTGTAGAGTTTGGGCCTTCAACTTCTGTATCTGAAAATTTCATTTATTATCCGGATTCAATGAACGGAATAGCATCAACCTTTGATGTGAAAGAGACAACTACTCCGGATGAGTTTCCTGTTTCTCATGGAGAAAATGTAAAAATACATTGGAAACCAAATAAAGATTTGATGCAGGCTACAAACACAAAAGATCCTTTTTGGATCTTTAATAAAGAAACTCTTTTTCAAGGTAGATTTGATCTTTCATTAAAGGAATTAAATGGAAAAGGAAAAGTAGATTTTGAAAAGGCAGATGTATTATCAAGGAAAATTCTTTTCAAACGTAGAAAGTTCTTTAGTGATACTGCAAATTTTCACCTTCGTGCACTGGATGGTCAGGGATTTACGTTTTCTACAGATAATGTTAACACGACAATAGACCTTGACGCACGAACTGGACTTTTCGTTTCAAATGGTAAAGGGTCACTTGTGCGTTTTGACAAAAATCAGTACATCTGCTACATGGAGAGATTTAAGTGGTACATGGACTCAGAGGATATACAGATTGGTGATGAAAATAGGAAAATCCAGACTTCCAGAGAAGATGATTTAAATATAGAGGGACCTGAATTCATTTCTGTGCATCCCAATCAGGATTCTCTTCGTTTTTTTAGTCCTGCAGCAAAATACAACCTCAGAGAGTGCAT
Source organism: Bacteroidota bacterium (assembly GCA_046302135.1). GTDB lineage: Bacteria > Bacteroidota > Bacteroidia > B-17B0 > Aurantibacillaceae > AM-1111. The sequence continues at coordinate 3,073 of JBKCIQ010000131.1, forward strand.
TATACATTGCCTTAACGTACCATTTATTAATATTGCTGATGCCAGAATTTTTCCTGATAGCGGAAAAGTAACAATCTATAAAAAGGCTGTAATAGATACTTTAAAGAATGCTGAATTGCTAGCTAATACAATTTCTAAATTCCATACAATAAAAAATGTTCAGGCAAATATTTTTGGTAGGAAAAGTTATCTTGCAAAAGGTAATTATACATATTACGATGAGAATAAATCCTCCTATGTAATCAATTTTGCTAGCATCAGGCCCGACACAGTTGGTACAACAATTTCTGAAGGAAACATTCCGGAAAAGGATAATTTTCGATTTAACGATTACTTCAGTTTTGCAGGCAAGGTAAAATTAACAGCTACTAATCAATTTTTAAATTTTCAAGGAGGGACAAAAATGGTTCACAATTGTAATAGAATCGGTAAATCTTATCTAGAATTTAATGGTGATATTAACCCTAATGAAATTTTGATTCCAATTCCAAATGAACCAAAAGACGTAAAAGGTGCCAGAATAGTTAATGCTGTAATGTATTCCCCTGACACTTCTGGCGTTTATTCTGGATTTGTTTCTCCGAAATCAGGTAAAAAAGATCAGGAAATTATCCATGCTGACGGCTACCTATCATTCGATAAAGCATCAGGTGAATATAGAATTTCTAGTAAAGAAAAGCTCATAGAACAAAATTTACCGGGTAATTTTTTAAGTTTAAATACAAGTTCATGCGTTCTCTATGGAGAAGGGAAATTTGATTTCGGTATTGATTTAGGACAGTTGGAATTTAATGAGGTCGGATCCGCAACGCATTATACCATTAATGATTCCGCAGTGCTTTTCTCAATGGCCACTGTTAATTTCTTTTTTGAAGAAAAAGCATTAAGGAGAATGGTAAGCGATTTTGAGGTTGCTTTTAATATATTGAAGCCTACGGATTTCTCCGATACTAAATTCAAGAAAGGTTTAACGGAATTAATTGGTAAAGAAAAATCTGATAAGGTAGTTGGTGAACTTGAACTTAATGGAAAGATTAAGCGTTTTCCTGATGAACTTAACAAAACATTCTTTTTCAATAATATTAATTTCAATTATGACGGTAAGTTGAAATCTTTTATTTCAACCGGGAAAATTGGTTTAGGTAATATTCTTAAAGATGAAATTAACCGTTTCGTTCCGGGTATAATCAAAATAGATAAAATGAAATCAGGTGGAGACAAGATGACCATATACCTGGAAATTGATAAATCCACTTGGTACTATTTTGAATATTTTAAAGGAGTGTTGAAGACTTATTCATCCAATAAAGAATTTAATGAAATCATTAAAGAGCTTAAGCCTAAAAAGAGGAAGCAGTCCGTTGAAAAGGGTCCTTCTTTTCAGTTTGTTCTTGGAAGTGAAAAGTTGAAGAACACTTTTCTCGCTAAGTTTGGTCCGGTAAAAGATTAAAATTGTATGGTTCAAAATTTTATATTTGCTGTTCATGGAAAAAGTTGAATACGTACTAATTCTTTTTGCTTATTTGATAGGTTCCATTCCAACGGCTGTTTGGATAGGTAAATTGTTTTATGGTATAGACGTTAGAGAGCATGGGAGCGGCAATGCGGGTGCAACCAATACGATAAGAGTGTTAGGCTATAAAGCAGGAATTCCGGTGTTGATTATTGACGTGTTAAAGGGTTTCGCTGCGGTTTACTTGTATAAATATTTAATTATTTCCGGTAATAATACGTCAAACTTACATTCAGAGATCTTACTTTGTATTGCAGCACTTTTAGGTCATATTTTTCCCGTTCTTGCCGGTTTCAAAGGCGGAAAAGGAGTTGCAACACTTTTGGGTGGGGTAGTAGCAATTGCTCCTTATGCGGCATTAATTTGCATTGGCATTTTTGTAATTGTACTCCTCATTTTCAGATATGTTTCACTTGCTTCCATGATGTCCGGTGTCTCATTTCCTGTTTCCTGTACCCTTCTGAATCCAGATTTGCCTAACGCTCTATTAATTTTTTCTGTTTGTGTTGCGCTACTTTTACTTATTACCCACCGTAAAAATATTCAAAGGCTCATAAAACGAGAAGAGTCCAGATTTGAGCTAATTTCAAAACGTTGATAAATTGAAAACATTTGGTCTACTCGGTTTCCCTCTTGCACATAGTTTTTCCAAATCCTTTTTCGAATCAAAATTTAAAATTTTAGGACTAAAAGACTGTGAGTTCTTATTATTTGAATATTCGGACATCAAAGATTTCATAAATGTAATTCCTCAGATAAAATATCTTAAGGGATTCAGTGTGACAAGTCCTCACAAAGAAAATATTATTCCATTTTTAGATGATATTGATGTAGACGCTAATGATATAGATGCTGTTAATTGTGTGAAAGTAATTGAGGAAAATGGACAAAGAAAAATGATTGGTTACAATACCGACCATTATGGTTTTCACCAATCATTAAAACCTTTTCTAGAGCCAAAACACAGCAGAGCATTGATTTTGGGTACAGGCGGTGCAGCAAAAGCAGTTGCATTCTCACTTAAGAAACTAGGACTTGAATATTGGTTTGTAACCAGGGTTAAAAATAAAAATGTTCATGCGGGCAATCTTTTCGAGTATTCTGAACTTTCTCCATTGATCATTGATTCATTTAAATTAATTGTGAACACAACTCCTTCTGAGATGCTTTACGGACCACAGGCTTTTCCAAAAATTCCATACGAATATATAAGTACAGACCATCTATGTTATGATTTAATCTATCAACCTGAAGAAACCCGTTTTCTAATCAATTGCAAGTCTCGAGGCGCAGTTGTGATGAATGGACTTGATATGTTGTACGCTCAGGCCGAAAAGGCTTGGTCAATTTGGACCAAATAATTGTTTTTTTTTAATCGCTAATGATTAGTTTTGTAATTTAATGGAACAAGATAAAATTTACGATGTTATTGTAATTGGAGGGGGTATCGTTGGCTTAGCTACTGCATACAAACTGAACCTAAGGTTTCCTCAAAAAAAAATTCTTGTGTTGGAGAAAGAGAGTGAGGTAGCCACACACCAGACCGCAAGAAATTCCGGAGTTATTCATTCAGGTATTTATTACAAGCCCGGTTCTTATAAAGCAATAAATTGTGTTAAAGGCAGAAGAGAATTGGTTGAATTCGCAAAAAATTACAAGATTCCTCATGATATCTGCGGAAAAGTAATTGTTGCTGTAAAAGAAAGTGAGTTGTCTCACATGAACAAGGTTTATAACAACGGAATTGCAAATGGTGTTGAAGGTCTTGAATTGATAGGTCCGGAAAAAATAAAAGAAATAGAGCCGTATTGCGAAGGTATTGCCGGTATTTTTGTTTCTTGTACAGGTATTATAGATTATGCAGATGTAGCGCGTAAATATGTTGAGTTAATTCATGAAAAATTTCCCGGAAGTAAAGTTTTGACTGGTCATGAAGTTGAAGATTTTACTCATGGCGAAGATCATTCGGATGTCATTACTTCAAAGTCTCGTTTTCGAGCTAAGTATGTGATATCATGTGCAGGACTTAACGCAGACAGAATCGCAAAGAAGGAAGGTACAAAAACTGATGCGGCAATAGTAGGTTTTCGAGGTGATTATTATGATTTAACGGAAAAGGGAAGAGCCAAGGTTAAGAATTTGATTTATCCTGTTCCAAATCCAAAATTT
>JBKCIQ010000132.1:0-47808 GCA_046302135.1 Bacteroidota bacterium
CATTGAAATAGTGCAATGATATTATCTCATGCAAGCCAAGCGACTTCATTATTAAAAAGAATCCAACCAATAGAACAAAGATTGTTAAACCAACCATGTAGCATAGCTTTATTGTATAGGCATCTAAAGATTTTATTTGCAAATACTTCTCCTCTAATTTCTGTGTTTTCATTCCTTTAATTTTAAAAGACCTATTATTCTTTATCAAATCAAACGCCATGTTTTGTTTAATTAATTAAACAACTGAGGGTCATATAACTTTGTAATTTATCTTTTGATAATTAGGCCATATTTGGGATTTTTCTTTCAATTCGGGAATAAATTAGATTTATAACCTTCCCTAGGGTATTCTCAGGAAAATAAAAAAATTATAAAGTGTTCTTCAGCTACAGCTCTAAACAATGAGTTTTATTAATTTAAGATTCTAAGCGGAGTAATAAAATAATATCCGTTTTATCAATCTGTCTTTAATAAATATTTTTGGAAATTATAGCTTATTTTTTCATGAGCTCCAAATAATTTTTGTGCACATCATTCGACAAAAAGCACCCTTTATTTTTGAATTATCCAAAATTTCTTGCAAATAAGAAAATAATTCGGGCGTGCGCTGAACCTCGTCCAAGATAGCACCATCGCGATAGGTTTGCAAAAATCCTCTAGAATCTTCAATAGTGAAATTACGTGTGTCAGGGTTTTCTAATGACAAGTAAGGCTTGTTTCTAAAGATCTGTTTTATTAAAGTGGTTTTTCCGGTTTGTCTTGCCCCAGTAACGGCAACTGCTTTAAATTTCAGGGCGAGATTCTTTAATTTATTTTTAGCAATTCGTTGAATCATGGAATAGAGATATGGAATTATTTGGAATCAGATTCCATATTTTTCCATCTATTGTTTTGATGCTCAAAAGTTCGAATCCCTTTGAAACGAAGCTAATAACGATGCGTTTCTATGTAAAAGTTCGAACTCTCGAAATAAATAAGATGTTATCAATAATTCTTAGTGACGATAAGTCTTTCGGGGGGCCTAAAAAAAGAAAGCACACCGATTTTGGTATGCTTTCCCTTTGAGTGGACTCCACCGACATTTTTTCGAACTCGTTCAAGAATAGTTTAAACTTGTTATGCCTGTTGATTGATAATTTACTTAAAACGTTAAAGCTTGTTTAAGTTGCAAGATTTGACAATTAAAATTTATTTTCAATGTTAAATGTTTTATGTTACTAAAAGGTAAGAATATCTTGGAAAATTATTCTACTATAAACATTTGATTTGACGACTAAAAAGATAAAATTATAAAAAGATATTGTGACCAAAATCAATCCGTAATATTACATTAAACATAGAAATATGAAAGAAAGAAACTCATCTTTGTGAGATAACTAATTTTTTAAAATTTTACTAAAATAATCATGGGAAACTCCAAAAAATGTATTGACGCTTGTTTAGCGTGTTTGACAACTTGCGAAAACTGTATTAATGATTGTGTTGCCTCAGGTAACAAAGAGTGTATCTTACTGTGCCGTGACTGTGCCGATATTTGCGCTTTATGTGCTCGTTTTGAAGCAAGATCATCTAGATTTGCAGCTGGATTACATGCACTATGTGCTGAGATTTGCACGGCATGTTCTATTGAATGTACAAAGCACGCCTCTCATCAGGCTTCTTGTAGAGAATGCGCCGAGGCCTGCAAAAAATGTGCAGCAATATGCGAAGCGCTTGCAGCCGAAAAAGTATAATTTTAATAAATATGGGCTGTGTGAAACTCTTTACCTAATTCCTTCGAGCCTTAAAACTTTATGGATTGGTATGATAAACTAACTTGGAAGAATTGCATCGTCTCAACTAGCATCTGCCTTGTTGGTTGCTCAATTGGATCAATGGGTGTTGCTTTATTTCTTACGTCCATTAATTTCTTTTTTATTTTACTAATTTCTTTAGTTGCAGGTTTAATCTCTTGTATACTCTTTATGATCATTTGGCTCATCCTGGCTCAAAAAATGAATTTTATGGAATCATTAAAAAGTAGTTTGAAGATGAGTGTGGTTTCTATGTTAATAATGATGACAACTGAAAATCTCTTTGTTTTTTTTATTATTCCGAAACTTTACCATCACAATTTGCACGCAAATTCAACACATAATTTTATGGTTATGATAATAGCAATGTTTTTTGGTTTTCTTTTTTCACTTCCCTATAATTATTATCACATTCAAAAAACTGGACAAATATGTCATTGAATAGAAGATGCAACTATAAATTTTAGGAATTAAAAAAACGATTCTTTTTTAAAGAACATTTTAATTTTCTAATATATGTCTTTACAAGAACTCAAGAATAAAAAAATGAAAGTGGGTCATTTAAGTGAAAGTTATGGAACACTATCAGAAACGATTAATATTTTGGTAAAGTTAGGCTACACACACGACTTTAATATAAAAAGTGATTATATCATTCTATCACCAGAGGATTTTAAAATTGATCATGTCTATCGCTTTGAGGATGATACGGACCCTGCAAATCAGTCAATATTATATGCTATTTCATCTGCAAGGTTTAGATTAAAAGGAACTTTAGTAAATGGTTATGGAATTTCATCTAACGCTATAACTTCAAAATTAATTGAAAAATTAGAGACTCATCCGCAACCTAAAAATATAGAAATTAACCCATTGTTTTGTCAAAAATAGAATAATATTAAAAGGGGGATTTGAAGAAAAGAGTTTTAATAATAGGCGGGGGATTTGCAGGCGTTGAGCTTACAAAAAGGCTTAATATAAATTTTTTTGAGATTACTTTAATTGATAAATTAAATCACCACCAGTTTCAACCATTATTTTATCAAGTTGCAACATCTCAAATTGAGCCGTCGAGTATTTCCTTTCCTTTAAGATTTATTTTTAAAAATAACAGAAATATAAAAATACGACTTGCCGAGGTAACAGAAATTTCACCTGTACTCTGCCAAATTTCAACTTCAGTAGGTGTTTTTAGTTATGATTATCTAATTATTGCAACTGGCTGTAAAACGAATTTTTTTAATAATAAATCTATTGAAATTAATTCATTTTCTCTTAAGTCAACCTATGATGCCATTTCGATTCGAAACCAAATAATTTCCGTATTTGAAAAAGTGCTTACTGCTAAAGAAAATGAATTGAGTAAATTATTAAATCTTGTAATTGTTGGCGCAGGTCCAACCGGAGTAGAGTTAGCAGGAGCTTTTGCTGAAATTAAAAAATTTGTTTTACCAAAGGACTATCCGGGTATTGATTTTTCAAGATTTACTATTTACCTCATTGAAGGGAGTAAAAGAACACTTAATTCAATGAGCGAGGAGGCAAGCAAAACATCTTTGTCTTACTTAATTAGCATGGGAGTAACTGTAATCACAGAAACTTTTGTGAAACAATATGACGGCAACCTGGCAATATTATCTAATAATCAAGCAATACCTACCGCAACTCTTATTTGGGCCGCGGGTGTTGAAGGCAATAAAATAATAGGCTTACCTAAACAAATCTGGGTGGCTAACAACCGAGTAATTGTAGATAGGTTTAATAAAGTGAAAGGTTTTGATAACATTTTTGCAATAGGGGACATTTCATATATGATGACAACTAAATACCCTAAGGCTCACCCGCAAGTTGCCAATGTTGCTATAAGTCAGGCTAAATTACTTAGTCAAAATCTCAAAAATATTTTGACGAATAAAATTTGCAAAGAATATGAGTACAAAGATTTAGGCACGATGGCCACAGTAGGCAGGAATAAGGCGGTTGTAGATTTATCATTTGCTAAATTCAAGGGCTATTTTGCATGGCTAATTTGGATGTTCCTTCATTTAATGCTTATTTTGCCAACAAAAAATAAGATTATCATTTTCATAAATTGGGCCTGGGCTTATATTACCAAAAATAGTTCCTTACGTCTAATTCTAAAGTCTGAGAGAAATGATATTACTGGTAGATAAAAGTTATAATTAAACAATGGAACGAGTCGCTACTATTCAAATTTAGCAACCAACCATCCTTCTTTCAATTTAACTATAAGCCCTCCTTTGAAATCGTAACACTAAAAATTAGAGTATTTAAAAAAGATTAATTATTCAAAAAAACCAAAAGCCCCACTTTTCAGTGAGGCTTTCTTTTTTGGTAAAAACCGGTCAATTGTGGTAAACTGTGGTGACGGAGGGAATCGAACCCCCGACACAAGGATTTTCAGTCCTTTGCTCTACCGACTGAGCTACGTCACCATCTCTTTTACAGAGAGCGCAAAAGTAAATAAATAATCTGTTTCTGCAAAACAAATTATTAAGCTCATAATTGCTGATAAAACTCATATTTAGCATAATTCCTTTATTACATTAAAAACATAGTTTTGAGAGCTGTGAATTTAGTGCTAGACATAGGCAATTCTAGGGTAAAGGCAGGCGTTTTCAATGGCAGAGAATTGATTCATGTTTCTGCATTTGCAACAAGCCAAACCAACGAATTAAAAAAAATTCTTCAATCTTTTCCAAATATTAGGTTTGCAATTGTTTCCAGTGTGCTCATACACGCTAAAGAACTCATCAACATTTTAACGAATAAAATTAATTGTGTTGAGTTTAATTTTAACACTAAAATTCCCATCAAAAACAATTATCTGAGTCCCGAAACTTTAGGTAATGATCGTTTAGCGGCCGCGGTTGGCGCAGCGTTCCGATTTCCCACTAAAAATTGTCTTATTATAGACGCAGGAACATGTATTAAATATGATTTTCTTAATGCAGAAGGTGAATTTATAGGTGGTGCAATTTCTCCTGGCCTCGAAATGAGATTCAAAGCGCTCAACAATTTTACTGACAGACTTCCGTTATTAGTTCCAAACCCTGATTTCGATGAGCTTACAGGAAAAACAACGGCTGAATCAATTTTATGCGGGGTTCAATTGGGTGTTTTGCAGGAAATGAAAGGCATGATATCACTTTACAAAGAAAAATATTCCGATTTACAGTGTGTTATTACCGGAGGTGATTGGCAATTCTTTGAAAATGACTTAAAAAACAGCATCTTTGCAGCCCCCTTTCTTTTGTTGGAAGGTTTAAATGAGATTCTGCATTGTAATGTTTATCAAAAAATCTAATAAACTATTTTTTTTACTAAGCTTTGTTTTTTACGGAGTTTGTCTTCTTGCCCAACCCTCATCACAGACATTCAACCCATTTTCAAGATACGGATTAGGTGAAATTGAGAACAAAGGTTTTGCACCTTTGGTAGGAATGGGTCGCGCTTTTTCTGCATTTGAAAATGATGACAGAGATACTTTAAATCCAGTTTTCATTAATCCCGGAAATCCAGCATCATACACCTCATTGCGCCTTACATCATTTGAAGCAGGCGGCAAAAGTGAATTTGATTTTTTTCGTACCTCTGAACAAAAAGAATTTCGAAATGTGACTTACCTGAATTATATTTCTCTAGGATTTCCGCTTGGAAAAAGATCAGGGGTAAGTTTTGGTGTTACGCCCTACTCAAACGTTGGGTACAAAATTTCAGATACCAATATCGTTCAAGGAATCGGAAAGGTTGCAAGTGTATATGAAGGAAACGGTGGTTTAAATCAGGCATATCTCGGAATTGGATTTAGACCATTTGCTTCAAACTATTCAAAGTTCATGCGTTCACACAAGCTTGACTCATTAAGAAAAGTTGGGAATTGGCATTCGATTCGTAAAAAAAGATTCATTAAAAGTACTCTCAGTTCACTGGCCATTGGAGCAAATGTATATTATGTTTTTGGTGATTTGAATAATAAGGTCAGTGTAGTGTATCCTTCAGGAAATTATTTTAATACTCGAAGACTCAGAAGTACTCGTATAAATGATTTCTATTTAAGTTATGGCGCACTTATTTCATTTAGGATTGATTCAACAAAAATGAGAAGAGCCTGTGAAATAAAAGATAATTCTACGGTCGGATATCATATTGAATATTTGAAGGAGTGCCCTTGCAAAGACAGCATTAGCCGCTCAGAATATCTATCAAGATTTCCAAAACGATTAAGAAAAAGCAGTAATTTAAAAATAACGTTTGGTGCCACCGCATATCTTCCATCTAATCTTAGTGCCGAGTACAGTGCCCTTGGTTTTACCTATAAGTCGTTCACCTCCACAATTGATTTTCCCTACGATACAACATTGAACATTCAAAGGCAAGGTGCCGTTAGAATGCCTCTGATGACAAGTTTTGGTCTTTGTATCCGTAAGGGGTCTAAGCTCGCTATTGTTGCTGATGCCGGCATTCAAAACTGGAGTTTTTACAGATTTTTTGATGAAGATCCCGGGCTTAAAAACAGCTACAGATTCTCATTGGGTTTTCAATTATCAGGCGACGGACAGTTGAAAAGATCAAGTAATTTACTTAGGAAAAAATCCATGTTCCGTGGCGGAGTATTCTACAATACCGGAAATATAGAATTGAAGAATACCCGAATCGATGAATATGGTGTGTCTATGGGATTTGGTTTACCGATGGGAAAATGGATTTGGCACCACGCAAATATTTCTGTTGAAGCGGGAAGATGGGGAACAACAACCAACAATCTTGTACAATCTAATTTTATTAAATTGTATTTAGGATTGACACTCAACCAGAAATGGTTTGTAAAAAGAGTAATTGACTGATGAAGCTAAAACTTCTTTGTTATATTCTGCCTTTTTTTTTGATGCTTATTTTTTCTTGTGTTAACGATGTAAAGGAGGTAGAAAAAATAGCAGGCCCTAAAGAAATTTATCCGATCTTATCCGGTAAGGAAGTGAAGATTGAATTCAGAGACTCAGGTTTAGTGCGCTTAAAGATGCAGGCAGGAACTTTAAAAAGATATGAAATAAACGTGAAAGAACCTTATTACGAAATCGACAGCGGGTTAAAAATTATTTTTTATGATAAAAGCGGTGCCGAAGTGTCGACGCTTAGCGCAAGGCGTGGTATTTTTTATGAGCATTCAAAACGAGCAGAGGTGAAATATAAGGTAGTAGTGGTTAATAAAGAAGGTAAAAGACTGGAAACGGAAAAGTTATTTTGGCAGGAAAAAGACAGTATTCGGAACGAGGGTGATGCTTACCTTTATGAAAATAATCGCAGGTTGCAGGGTAAAAAATTGATTGCCTCGAGCGATTTTTCTCACATGGAACTGGAGCAATATATTATTCAGATACCGGTAGAAGAATTGGAAAAAGAAAAATAATGAAATGGTATTTTAAAATTACAGGCTGGTTGTATTTAATAGGCGGGGTAACCTGCGCTATACTAACTGTTTACTTTCAGGTAAAAGGTAAAAATGAAGAGGCGCTATTAACTTTATTCAGCTTATTTGTGTGCGGAATAATGATGGGAATTAGAAGCTGGCAAAAAAAACGTCTTGAAAAACTTGATCAGTTTATTAAAGAAAAGAATCAGAAGAAGGAAATAAAAACAAGTAAGCAATAAATTGCCTACTTAATTAAATCCAATTCATCAACAATATTTTTTGCTCCCGAAAATTTATCAATCAGCCAAAGCACATAACGAATATCAACGTTAATGGTCCTTTGAAGTTTTTTATCAAAGATAACATCTCCTGCCATGGCTTCAATGTTACCATCAAAAGCGAGTCCGATCAACTCTCCTTTTCCATTTAACACAGGAGACCCTGAATTACCACCCGTAATATCGTTATCCGTTAGGAAACAAACAGGCATGTAACCCTTCTTGTCAGCATACTGACCATAATCTTTATTTTTATGCATCTCCAACATTCTTGCTGGCAAATCAAACTCATCATCACCGGCTTTATATTTTTTAACCAAACCATCCATAGTGGTATAGTAATTCACTTTGGCATCATTTCTCTTGTCTGCAGGAAGCGATATTACTTTTCCGTATGTCAAGCGAAGTGTTGAGTTTGCATCCGGATACTGAATCGGTGCAAGCTTAGACTCTCTCAAACCTTCAACCAATAGCCTGAAGGATGCCTGAAAATCATTCTGAGCCTTTGTTATTTCTTCTGAACGGAAACTAATATGATTTAGTAAATCGCTGGATAGAACATTTATAGGATCATTATTGATAACTCCTTCTGATGGAAGATCGAGAAAAGCTTTCATCCTTTCTTCCGAAGTAAATATGCTGAGTGAAAACAAAGAATTCACATATTTATCAAAGTCTGAACCTATTTTCTTAACCGATGGAGCAATTTCATATCCCACGGATTTACTTGAATAAAGTGCTAATTGAGCCTTTAAAATATCTTTTTCTGCAGGAAGGTGCATTTTCTCAAAAAATGATTTGATGCCTGCTTCCAGTTCCGGACGCATTTTTGCACGATCTTCTTCTCCTGCTGCCGCATAACCAATAAGTGCTTTACTCAATGTTCGTGAAATCGTACCGAAAGCTGAGGTTCTTAGTAACTGTTGTAAATAATTATCATGACGTGATTTTTCATTGGTGAGTTTATAATAATTATTGATGGTTGCAACTACATTTCCGTATTTCGCTTTGTTCTCTGCTTTATTAGCCCATTTATTGAATTTCTCCTCTTGTTCTGCTTTTGCTTTAGAAGTCTGGAATTTTGTTAATGCATCAATCATTCCCTGACGATTCTTCCAATAATTTGCAACTCCGGCATATTTTGAAGCATAGATCAAATTGATTGCTTCACTTTTGTCCATGTATTTTTTCATCTGATCCATTCCGGTCTTTGAGCCTTCAACCCATGCAGGGTAAGCATATTTCACATTTTGCTCAATACCTCCCGCCGGCATCCAACGGTTGGTTCTTCCTGGATAACCTAAGATCATCGCAAAATCTTTCTCCTGAACTCCTTTGATATTTACTTTCAGGTGGCGCTTTGGCTTAAGTGGCAAGTTGTTGGGAGAATAATCTGCAGGATTTCCATTCGCATCCGCATAAATCCTGAACATGGAGAAATCACCTGTATGACGAGGCCACTCCCAGTTGTCTGTATCTCCACCGTACTTTCCCACACTTTCAGGAGGTGTACCAACCAATCTTACGTCTTTGTAGTCTTGATAAACAAAATAATAAAACTCATTTCCCTGAAAAAACGAACGAACGGATACTGTGTATTTTCCGCCTTCGCTATTTTCTTTTTCAATCAATGCGATCTCAGCTCCAATGGCTTTATCTCTTTCTGCCTCAGACATGCCTGTGGTAACCTTTCCCAAAATTCTTTTGGTAACATCATCCATTCTTACAAAAAAACGAACGAACAAACTTTTTGGCTTCATCTCTTCACTCTTATTGCTTGCCCAGAAGCCATTCTTTAGATAGTTTTTTTCTTCTGTAGATAATTCAGCTATCGCGTCATATCCGCAATGATGATTGGTCAAAAGCAAACCATCTTTAGATATGATTTCAGCTGTACAACCTCCGTTAAATTGAACAATCGCATCCTTCAGAGAATGATTGTTAATTGAATAAATTTCTTCTGCAGTTAACTGTAACCCAATTTTCTGCATGTCTCTGTGGTTTAATCGTTCAATGAACATGAGAAACCACATGCCTTCATCCGCTTTTACAATTGGTTGAAAAAAGAAGGTTAGTGCCAAAATGGAGAAAAATATTTTTTTCATGATTAAATTTTTTGCACTGCGAAACTAACTAAAAAATAACTTTTAAACAATTACCCACCATGTATTTTAATATCTGATTAAATGTTTTATTTTTTACCTTAAGGTCGTGATAAATAAAATTCATTCAGTCGCTGTTTTTTGTGGCTCCTCTGCGGGAAATGATCCCGGTTTTTACGACCTGGCTCAAATGGTCGGTTCTGCACTCGCTGAAAGAAAAATACGGACTGTTTATGGAGGTGCCAAAATTGGTTTGATGGGTGCGGTTGCTGATTCGGCATTACAAAATTTAGGTGAAGTGATTGGGGTCTTACCTGAATTTATGAGTGGAAAGGAGATTGCACATACAGGGTTAACGGAATTAATTTTAGTGGAAAGCATGCATCAAAGAAAAATGAAAATGCATGAGCTTTCAGACGCGGCTATTGCCCTACCGGGTGGATTTGGAACCATGGATGAACTTTTTGAACTACTTACCTGGTTGCAATTGGGATTGCATGCTAATCCAATCGGGATATTAAATTACCGGGGTTTTTATAACGACCTGGACCATCAGGTTAAAAAGATGCACCACTTCGGGTTTCTGAGTGATAAGCATCTCAACTGTCTTATTTTTGAAGAAGAAGTGAATGCTCTTATTGATAAAATGGAAAAATGGAATTCTCCAATTCAAAAAAACTGGCTGAGTTCAGGGCAGACATAATGTGTTGTTCAGTAATTTTATACAGGTTTCCACCTTCTTTAACATTAGACAAACAATGAATTCTTTTAAGAATTTTTTATCTCAAGAGAAATATTTTTTAGTCGGTTATTTGCTGTTTTCCATGCCTGTATTTTTTTTCACCCGTTGTTATATTGATTCCGCAGATCTTATTCAGTATCTCACGCTTGCAAAACAATACACTCAGTTACCATTAAGAGATTGCGCGAATGAATTCTGGAGCCCGTTATTGTCATGGATTATTATACCTTTTAATTTTTTGACTGGTGATTATTTGCTTGCTTTCAAGGCAATACAGTTTTTAATTTCATCATCTTTATACGCCTTGTTACTTTTTTCAATTAAAAGGTTTAATCTAAGCTTTACAGAAAAATTGATGTTTTCTGTTTCGTCAGGAATCATGACAATCGGCTATGGTATTTTTAACGGGTCTCCAGATCTGCTTTATCTTTTTGTTTTGTTTTTGATTATCCGGATTTTGAATAAAACCAACATGAGTTTTGCATCTGCAACGTTAATTGGTTTGATGGGTGCAATGCTTTACTTTTCCAAAAGTTTTGGATTGGTTTTCTTTCCTGTTTTCTTAATGGTTTATTATTATTTCGCTGGTAGATTCATTACTTCTGCTTGGCGGTATTATTTGGTTGCATTTGTTGTATTCATTGCTTTGAGTTCGGTATGGATATTTATTTTATCTAATAAATACCATAAACTTACTTATTCCGGAGCTTCGCAGTACAATTTTTCGATCATGAACCCATCATATAATCCAAATATTTTTGGTGAAGTTAAACACCCGATTGATGCGGTTCACTATGCTTTACCACCCAATAACATTGCGGTTAGTGCCTGGCAAGAGCCGAACAATTTTGGAATTTTACATTGGTCTCCTTTCAATAATCTTTATCACTATTTTAAAGTTATTTTAAGGAATTTACTTTCATTGCTCTATTACTATTCTTATTACTGGGTATTATTTTTTGCTTCGTTGCTTACAGTGTTTTTATTTTCCATCAATAAGAGAAAAGGGTCGTTAGTTTATTTGATAAAAAATATATTTCATGATTACACCAAAGGATCGTTTCATTTTGTAAAAATCTTATTGATTTCTGCTTTAATTACATCTTTTCTCTACGCTTTGGTTCTTACGCAAAAACGATATTTGTGGATCAACGAAATTTGTATTTTATTTTTTATTCTTTCCTTAAATCTACATTTGGATCGAAAATATTTAAAAGTTTTCCTAGGTCTCTTTACAGTTGTATGCGCTTACTCCTTTGGGAAAGAATATTATCCGATATTGAATTACAAAACAAATATTGAATGGCGCAATGATCCTATTGTTCTTTTTCTTAAATCTGACAAGTCCGATTCAGCAATTGTTTCTGAGGCTGTTGAAGGTGCTGATGGATACACAATTAATTCGGCTTTGTGTTTTTTTTCAGGACATCAAAATTTGGGTGTCCAAAATGCCGAGTCGATGCAAAAATTAAAATTCAAGGGGTATTTCCTGTCTTCCGGCAGTCATACAATAAACAGCCGTAAATTTCCGTTTATACATTTCGTTGTTTATTCTCAAAAATTGAATTATTCTCTTTACAGCACCGGGTTAAAATGACAAGAAAAAAAATACTTTTTTTAAGCAGCTGGTATCCTGTAAAAAATAATCCTACTCATGGAATATTTGTGCAACGACATGCAGAAGCGGTTTCTATGTTTCATGAAGTATATGTACTTTACGTTTATGGTGCAGAAGAACACAGATACGAAGAGAAAAAAATTCGTTCTGAAACTTTTACGGAACACTATATTCAGTTTGACAGAAGAGAAAAAAATGCCTATCAGAAATATAAAATTCAAAAGCAGATTTACTATCAAGCATTCAATAAATTGCTTTCAGAATGGGGTAAGCCGGATGTTATTCATCTCAATGTAATTTACCCTGCCGGAATATTTGCAGTTGATCTCTCACGTAAGTATAACTTACCATTGGTAAGCACCGAACATTGGACAGGTTATTTGCCTGAGGACGGAAGCTATAAAGGTTTAATTCGGAAATATTTCACCAAAAAGGTAATTAAACATTCAAATGTAGTTACGCCCGTGACTAAACATTTGGGGAACAACATGCGTGCACATGGTCTTAATGGAAATTACGTGGTTGTTCCAAATGTGGTAGACACTGATTTTTTCACTCCTTCAAATGATTCTTCCAAAAATCATATTACTTTTTTTCATTTATCTTCTTTGGACGAAAGGCAAAAAAATCCTCAGGCAATACTCGATTCATTTTTAAGTGTTTTTAAAAAAAATGCTCAAACTAAAATGATTTTTGCAGGTGATGGTGAAAATTTCGAATCAATTAAAAACACATATAAACATCCTGCAATTGAATTTGTTTTTAGACCTATGGGGGAAGAATTGCTCAGACTGTTTCAGCGCAGTGATGCTTTTATATTATGCAGTAATTACGAAAATTTGCCCGTGGTATTAATTGAAGCCATGAGCTGCGGTAAGCCTGTTGTAAGTTCAGATGTCGGCGGAATTGCTGAGTATGTTAATGGCGCCACGGGAATACTTTTTACACCTACCGATGTTACAAACCTTGTTTCTGCGCTTAAAAAATTTATTGAAATTAAAGGTACTTTTGATGGTGGTCATATCAGGCAAACAGCGATAAAACATTTCAGCAGAATGGCCGTGGCAGAAAAATATGATAGTGTATATTCCCAAATAAAATGGTAAGGTCAGTTTTGTTCTCATTCGTTGTTCGTTTTTCTGCCGCCATACTTAATTTTCTTGTTATTGTACTGCTTTCAAATATGTTGGGTACAATTGGAAAGGGAATATGTTCCAGATACGTTACTGTTATTGCAAATGCACTTATATTTTGTGATTTCGTAGGTGGACCACCGCTCGTTTATATGTCTGCAAGGTATCGCACATCAAGTATTTTGATTCCATCTTATCTATGGAGCTTGCTGACTTCAGTTATAACAATTTTTGCTTTCTTTTACTTTGGCCAATTTTCTGCAGATGAACTACCAATCATGATAATTTTATCATTCCTGAATTCTTGTATTGCTATTCATCAGAATATTTTATCAGGCAAACAAAAATTCTTTCAACTCAATCTCGTTATTCTTATTCAGGCCGTAATATTGTTTTTTTCTTTAAAGTATCTATTCACCGCCTCCGACGATTTTCTTGAATTGTCTCCATCTCCGATTCATTACCTTGTTGCTTTGGGGTTCTCTTACGGCATTTCTGCCATGACCGGATTTTTGCTTTTGATGAACATTGAAAAAACCGGGAAATCGATAGGAATATTTCGCTTTTTGAGTGAGGCAATTCGTTATGGTTCTATAAATATTTCAGGGCATGCACTTCAGTTTATAAATCAGAGATTGAGTTATTATTTAGTGAGTCCTCAAACGCTTGGTGTATTTTCAAACGTTTCTTCAGTGGGGGAATCGTTATGGCTTATTCCAAACAGCTTGGCAACAGTTCAGTATGGTAAAATAAGTAACACCTCAGATGAAAAGGAATCCAATCAGATAACGCTTAATTTTCTTAAGGTAAATATTTTGTTTTGTGCACTGGCATCCGTTATCATGATCTTACTTCCTGATAATTTTTTCTCATGGCTTTTTGGTCCGGATTTCTCAGGGGTAAGTGAAGCACTTCGGTATTTAGTGCCGGGTTTGTTTTTTTTTAGTGGATACTTGATTTTAGGACATCACTTTTCAGGCACCGGAAATTTTATATTGAATCTTAAAGCAATTGCTGTAGGCTTGATAATTACATTGATTGGGTTCTGTATTTTTTATTTTGCAAAAATTGAATTCTCCTCTGTTCATATTGCTCAACTTACTGCCCTCTCATATATTGGGAATTTTACTTTTGCCTTTTTGGTTTTTCGGCGAAGTACGAATTTTAAATTTATAGATTTAATTCCAAGAAAAGATGAAATTGTTTGGATTGTTAAAGACTTAGTTAATAGAAAAAAAACAAAAAAAGAAAACGGAAATAATGAGTAAGATCAGAAAGCTGGTGGAAGGAACTTCTAATTTGCTGAGAAAGCCTTATTTGATTAACCTGATACTTGAAGATCAAGAGGTAAACAAAGCCAAATTACTGGAGCGATATGATTTCCCAAAAGGGTTACCCGTTGTTGAATTAGCCTCGCTTTCGAATGAAACCACATTTGAACTGAATCCTTACACTTTTTTAGAAGGAGGGTCTCTGCCAACCGACTACATGTTGCTTTGTTTATTGGCAAAAAAATTTGATGAATGTTCCTATTTCGAGATTGGTACCTGGAGAGGAGAAAGTGCAGCTAACGTTTCACGTTACGCTAAAGAAATTTTTACATTGAATTTATCCGAACAACAAATGCTTGAAAAAGGATGGGATGAAAAATATATTCGTCTGCATGGTTTTTTTTCCAAAAAAATTCCGTCTGTAAACCATCTTTATGGCGATTCACTTCAATTCGATTTCGCGAAATGGAAAAATTCATGTGATCTTGTTTTTATTGACGGCGATCATCATTATGAGAGTGTAAAGAAAGATACTGAAAATTGTTTTTCTTTGTTAAGAGATGAAAATTCAATAATTGTTTGGCACGATTACGGATTAAGCACAGAAACTACTAGATGGGAGGTGTTACGAGGTATTCTTGATGGCATGCCCAAAGAAAAACACCAAAATCTTTTCGCTGTAAAGAATACGCTTTGCGCAATTTATTATCCTCACAAAATTGATTCATATATCTCTGATTTTCCAGAGACTCCAAAGTATAATTTTAAACTGAACATCCAAATCGAAAAAATATAACTCAATGAATAAATTAAATTTAATATTGGCATTTTCAATTGTGACATTAATTTACTATGCTCAATTGCCCTACACTCAACCCTTGTTTTCATATGATAGTTTAATAGATGTCTCCTATGGAACAGCAATAGATTACGCCGGTAATACAGACACACTTAAAATGGATATTTATAAACCTAATGGTGACTTAAACTGTAAAAGGCCAATTATTATTTTAGTTCATGGCGGAGCTTGGATAGGAGGCTCAAAAGAGGATATTGATCTGGTTAATATGTCAAGGCAATTTGCACGAAGAGGCTGGGTAGTAGCTAATATAAACTACAGGCTTGGTACACATAAGGCATCCAATTACGTGATGTATGCATTATGCAACAACAATCTCTCTCAGCCATGTGCCTACATTTCTGACAGCGCAGAAGTTTTAAGAGCCAATTACAGAGGGATGCAGGATGCTAAGGGTGCCATCAGGTTCATGAAAAGCAGGAATGTTATTGACTCTTCTGATGTAAATAATGTTTACATAGCAGGAGAAAGTGCAGGTGGGTTTATTGCTCTTGCCACAGCGTTTACAGATCAGAACAGTGAAAAACCTGCTGCCTGTTACGCAATTGGAAATGCACCAACGCCTTCTACAAATTTAACGCCATATGGTTGTATTCCGGCAAACAATTCTCTTTTGCGTCCTGATCTTGGTTCAATAGATGGAAACCTACATGTCGGTGTATACGATGCGACAGTGAAGGGAGTAGGAAACATTTTTGGTGGCGTATTTGATTTGAATATTTTTCAGCAAAGCAACAATACGCCTGACGTTTATATGTTTCATCAGGGAAGTGATGTTGTGGTGCACTATCAGTACGGAAGATTACTTGGTAGAACCAGCTGGGAATGTTATGCACAGACTAATTTATGCCAGACATATTATTTCTACCCTTTTGCATACGGAAGTGAAAGCATAAGGCAACATTTCGTTTCTTTAGTTTCTGCGGCGCCGGTTTACACTGCGGATATTGTCTCAAACTATAACTATTTAAACAATTGCTTTTCCAACGGTCATTCTATAGATAATTTTTCACTCAGGTTTCAAAGTATGAATGATTTATTCGCTAGCAGAATACAGTCTTCAGGAAATGTTCCTCCAAACAATTGTACTATAAACTCAACAAGCTCTAATAATCTAAATGCCAAAATAGATGTTATTCCAAATCCTGCGAATGAATTGGTTAAAATTAATTTGGGAGAACAATCACCCTATAGTTTAATTGATGTGACCGGAAAAACTGTTAAGAGTGGAATGCTAACGCAGACCGGTAGTATCATTCAACTTTCTGAGTTACCCTCAGGAATCTATTACTTAAGAGTTTCAAATTATTCAACAAAAATTATTTTACAAAGATAAATGTGCGGAATTTCTGGAATATTTACCCTTGAGCCTGAATCGGTCAATGTATCCGGTCATTTACTGCAAATGAGTAAAACCCTCCGTCACAGAGGTCCCGACGACGAAGGATTTTTTCTTGCCACTAATCATTATGGTAAATTCTTTTCAGGTAACGACACACCTGAAAACGTCTCTGAAAGTGGATTGATTTATACCTCTATCGATAGACTGCAGAATCAAGATACCGGGTTTAATTTTGGATTTTGCCATAGAAGACTTTCAATCCTAGATCTTTCACCAAGAGGGCATCAACCCATGTGCGATTCAGAACAAAAAGTGGTAATAACGTTTAATGGAGAGATATATAATTATCTTGAAATCCGAAGGGAACTACAATCGAAAGGATATCAATTTTATACGCAATCTGATACAGAAGTGATTCTTAATTCTTACAAAGAGTGGGGTGAAAAGTGCCTTCAACATTTCAACGGCATGTGGAGTTTTGTAATTTTTGATAAAGAAAAAAATGAATTATTCTGTTCACGTGACAGATTTGGCGTAAAGCCTTTCTATTATTACTTAAATGAGAAAATCTTTTGTTTCGCTTCGGAGCAAAAAGCAATAGTGGGTTTACCGTTTGTAAATACTATAATTAACGACGAAGCTGTTTATGACTTCTTAGTTAAAAATGAAACTGAGTACAAGACAGAAGGTTTCTTTAAGAATGTTTTGGAATTGTTCCCGGGTAATTTTATGAGGGTCAATTTAACCGATTTAAAAATTCATATTGAACGATATTATCAACTCAATTATAATTCTGATTTCTTCATTTTAGACGAAATTAAATTTAATGAAGCAAAAGAAGAAACAGAGCGCCTGCTGATTGATGCAGTTAAATTACGTTTAAGATCTGATGTGCCTGTTGGCTCATGTTTAAGTGGGGGAATTGATAGTTCTGTAATTGCAGGGATTATGCAGGAAGCTTCGGGCAATTTAACACAACCGAATTTTTTTACCGCAGTTTTTCCAGGAACAGGTGTTGATGAATCTTTTTATACCGAAGAAGTCGTTAAGCGTGGAGGTCATTGGCATAAAGTCACTCCTACAGCTGAAGAGTTATGGAAAGACCTTGATGAATTAATTTATTCTCAAGACATCCCAATATGGAGCAGTAGTACCTATTCTCAATTCAGGGTTATGAAGCTTGCAAAGGAGCATCGCATAAAAGTTTTACTGGATGGGCAAGGCGGTGATGAATTATTTGCCGGATACCATCCGCATTATTTGAGTTTTTGGAATGAGTTGAGCAAAAACAATCAAAAAAGACTGCTTAGTACTGAAATAAAAAACTCTTCCGTTCCTGGAGGTGCAGGTACATTTAGATTTAAGCAGAAAATCAAGTCAGCGTTAAAGACAGCAAATAGTAAATTGGCCAATCGGATTATGAACAAAGAAATGAGTTTTCTAAATCAAAATTTTCTGATGGAATTTTCTAGTATTGAGCAGGAATCATTTCAGTTTTACTCATTGAACGAACATCTTAATTACGAATTCAACAACACAAGGTTGAAATTGTATTTAAAGTGTGAGGATAGGTGCAGTATGTGGCATTCTGTAGAAAGCCGAACCCCTTTTGCAGATGATATTAATTTGATAAACTATGTATTCGGTCTGCCGGGATCTGTAAAGATACGTGACGGAACTCTAAAGTACTTGTTGCGTAAGGCCGCAGGCAAGTACTTGCCTCAAAAAATTGCGCAAAGAAAAGATAAAATGGGCTATGTTACTCCTCACAATGCTTGGCTTAGAGAAATTTATAAACACATTCAACAGGAAGATTTTACAGGGTTAAAGCCTTACATAGACCTTGACAAATTGCGGAAAAATCTTCATACGCTTTATTCTCCTGCAAACGACAAAGAAAGATTTTTGGCCTTTAAAATTCTATCCTTTTTAAGGTGGAAGAGGGTATTTAACATTTAAAATTGAATTATTTAGTGTTATAAAATAGGTTTTTTCGTTTGCAGAATTGTAATTTTAACTTAAATTTGATGTATCATTTAAGATTAAATAAAACTAAACCCAACAACAATGAAAAAACAATTACTTTTCGGTGTTGCTCTTACGGTAGGTTTTGCAGCTTTCGCGCAGCAAAATAATCGTGTGTCAATACCTAGGAAAAGCGTTCCTTTCAAGAGACTGGAAGCGCTGAAGGGAGATGAGGCTAAAAAGTCAGGAGGACAAACGCCTAAGTCTAATGCTAAAGCAATTCACTTAAATCCAGTTCCCAACGCTACAACTACAATTATCGGTGAGACTCAGTACGATTTACAAACCAACTCTTCTGTTGGTCATCGTATAGTTAATCATGGCGATGGTACCATTTCTGCTATTTGGACAATCTGTGATGCAGGTTCTCCTTACACAAATCGTGGTACCGGTTATAATTATTATGATGGCACTGGTTGGCAGTATCCCAACACAACCAATCCTGTTGTAATTACCCGATTCGAAAACTTGAGAACTGGATTCCCTGATTTAGGAAAATTAAGAGGAACCAAAGATGTAATCGTTAATCACGAAACTGCCGGTTACACCATAATGGAAGATACCAACTCAACTAAAGGTGCTCAGCCATTTACTGTTTTCCAAACAGATGCTACTGTTGGTTTGGGTACAGGTTCTCATGGAGCTATTTGGCCAAGACTTGCTGTTGGAGGTAATGACAATGCGACACTTCACGTGATTGCAAACTACAGCGATACCATTGCAATGGTTAATGGAGTAAAACAGCCAATGGTTTATTCTCGTTCACAAGACGGAGGTACAACATGGGATATTAAGGCTGTTGCTATGCCGGGATATGACAGCACAAGAACCAAGTACGGAAGTGCTGAAGATTATGCTATTGATGCAGTAGGAAACAATGTTGCAGTAGTATTAGGTGGTCTTGGAGAGCACGTTACGCTTTGGAAATCTAGTGATAATGGAACAACTTTCGCAAGAACGTTGGTTGATTCTTTTGAATACGCCCCGGACTATGCGGTACTTGCGCCTGTTGATTCAATATTGCCAACAAACGACGGTTCTGTTGCGGTTGCTTTAGATGCAAGCGGTAAAGCTCACGTTGCCTTTGGATACAGCGAAGTTTCTAACGATGCAGTTAATGGTGCTGTCTTCATCCCAGGTTCAATTGGTTTAATGTACTGGAACGAAAGCAGTCAAACTATGGTTGATATCCCTATTACCTTAGGCGCGGTTGATATTGATGGTGACGGTTTATATTCAGTTGGAGCGCTTGGAACAGATGCTAATGCTGCACGTTATGGTAATAACAGTTTGCTTCACAAACCTAGTATAGGATTTGATGCGGCAGGTTCAATTTACATTGCTTTCTCACTTCCTGCTGATAATGATTCTACTCCTGATGGTCAGCCATACCGCGATATCTGGGCAGTAACATCTTCAGATGGTGGTGCTACTTGGTCCGATGCTGTTAACTTAACTTCAACTCTTCAGGAAGAAGAATCTTTCCCTGTATTGGCTAAGAACGTAGATCAGTTCTTACACATCGTTTACCAAAGCGATTTCGAACCTGGTACTGCACTTACCAATGGTGATGGCGACGGAACTAATACTATTAATTACTTAAAAGTTGATAAGTCAGTTCTTGCAAGCGTAAAAGAAAACAAAGAACTTTCTTTCTCTGTTGGTCAAAATTACCCTAACCCGTTCAATGGTACCACTAATTTTGGTGTTAACTTAAAGAAAGCTTCTAACGTAGCCGTATCTGTTACGGATATTTTTGGTAAGCAAGTTATGAATGCTATCAATTTCGGTACTCAGACAATGGGTCACCATACTTTCTCAATGGATTGCTCTAAGCTTTCTGCTGGTATCTACTTCTATACCGTAACTTGCGGTACTGAATCAGTTACTAAGAAAATGATTATAGAATAAGCTGAGGTTTTTCATAGTTATAAGGGCTACCTTTTTGGTAGCCCTTTTTATTTGACCTAAAGTTAAATTAAAAACTGTTTTTTAATAAGTCATACAATTCAATCTATATAAGATGATATTTGAGTTTATTTTTACCTGATGTTTCTTATAATTCAATTCGGCAGTAAAAAAACACCTGCAATTAGAGATTGCCTCTTGTCATGTGCTGAGAATACAGAAATTCAATCATGGGATTCCCAAATTGTTAAACCTAATAATCTAAAAGGAATTGTTTTCAGTGGATCCCCAACTTTTTTCACAGAAGTAGACCATTCACCATATTTTGAAAAAATTTCCCCTTTATTAAATTGGGATGTTCCAATCTTGGGTATATGTTTCGGACATCAGTTGTTAGGTATTTTGCATGGGGCAAAAATTTTCAGAGGAGAGGAAGTAAGACGCGTCGAAACGATAAAGATTTTGAAAAATGATGAATTGTTTGATGGGTTTGATCAACAATTTGAAATGACAGAAGATCATACTGAAGGCATTGATGTTCCATCTGATTTTATTCACCTCGCTTCATCTGGCACATATTTCAATGAAGCCATGAAGCATAAAGAAAAAAACTTTTGGGGTGTACAGTTTCATCCGGAAGTATCAGGCGAGCAGGGAATGAAATTATTTAGAAATTTCATCTCCATTTGTAATCGAAAAAATCTAAGGGAATGATTCTAAATTATGTTTGGCTGGGTTTTTTTATAGTTGCCTTTATTGCAATTTGTTTCCAGTTGTTTGTATATGGAAACACTGAGATTTTGCAACAGTTTATATCAGCTATCTTCGACGCCGCAAAAAATGGATTTGAAATCTCGATTGGACTTACAGGAGTTATGTGTTTGTGGCTCGGACTAGTGAAGATTGGTGAACACAGTGGACTGATTGGTGCCCTTTCAAAAGTATTATCTCCTTTTCTTGGAAGATTTTTTCCGGATATTCCAAAAGACCATCCTGCACTTGGACAAATTGCATTAAATTTTTCAGCAAACATGCTCGGAATGGATAATGCGGCTACACCATTGGGACTAAAAGCCATGAATAGCTTGCAAGAATTAAACCCCAACAAAGATATAGCCAGCAATTCTCAGATTATGTTTCTGGTTCTTAACACAGCAGGATTAACACTCATACCTGTAACTGTTTTTTTGTACAGGACTCAAGAACACGCAGCTAATCCTACGGATGTGTATTTGCCAATTGTTCTGACTACTTTCTTTGGTACCCTTGCAGGTTTGCTGTCAGTTTCCTTAATTCAAAAAATTAATTTATTTCATCTTAGAGTAATATTACCATTGGGTTTATTTATTGTTTTTTTCGGCGGAATATTGCTTACCATTTATCAAGTACCAAAGAATCAAATGGAAGTTGTTTCTTCTGTTGCAGGAAATGGATTGCTTATTTTAGTCATTATGACTTTTTTAATTTCAGGCATTTTTAAAAAGCTGAATGTATTTGAGATCTTTATAGAAGGTGCTAAAGAAGGATTTGGAGTTGCAATTAAGATTATTCCATATTTAGTTGGTATACTTATAAGCGTTGCCGCGTTCCGTGTTTCCGGCGCAATGGATTTTTGTGTAAATGGAATCGCTATGTTTTTTCATTTGCTTGGTTTAAGAACAGATTTTGTCGCCGCACTTCCTACCGGTATAATGAAATCTATGAGTGGAGGAGGGGCAAGGGCAATGATGATAGAAACTATGCATCATTATGGTGCTGACTCAATGCCGGGAAGAATCGTAAGTATATTTCAGGGTTCAAGCGACACAACAATTTATATTTTAGCAGTGTACTTTGGGAGTGTTGGTATAAAAAAAACAAGATACGCATTAGCATGTGGCTTGTTTGCTGATGCAGTTGCAGTGATTTCAGGAATTATTATTGCTTATTTGTTTTTTTCATAGAATGTGTAAGTTGGTTAAATCATTTTAAAATATTTCAAGTAAAATACACTCAAAAAAATAATTTCAAAGTATGCTTAACAAACCGGAACACATAGGTATTGCCGTAAAAGACCTGAAGGCTTCAAACATTTTATTCGGTAAATTGTTCGGAAAACAATTTTACAAAATTGAATCAGTAGAAAGCGAAAATGTTTCAACTTCTTTTTTTATGGTTGGAGAAACTAAAATTGAATTACTTCAGGCAACGCACCCGGATAGTGCCATTGCAAAATTCATTGAAAAAAAAGGAGAAGGCATACATCATGTGGCCTTTGACGTTGATGATATTTATGCTGAAATGAAACGACTGGAATCAGAGGGCTTCGAATTGATTAACAAGGAACCAAAAAGAGGCGCAGACAATAAACTAATTTGTTTTCTTCATCCTAAAACTACAAATGGTGTATTGATTGAGTTGTGTCAGGAGATAAAATAAAAATCTATTTCGGTCTGTATTTAACTTCAACCGCGTGCAAATCGAGTAGTGGTTTTAGGAATTCTTCAAGGTCATAAACACACAACTGTGACGCTGCATCGCATAGTGCTTTTTCCGGCTCGGGATGAGTTTCAATGAAGATGCCATCTACTCCGCTAGCCACACCGGCCCTTGACAATACAGGTAAAAACTCTCTTGCGCCTCCCTTTGCATCACTGCTGGGAATACCATATTTACGTACACAGTGCGTCACATCAAATACCACAGGATAACCGATGTTGTTCATGTGATAAAAGCTTCTCGGATCAACAATCAAGTCGTTGTAACCGAAGGTATATCCGCGCTCCGTTAGTATAATGTTGTCATTGCCGGCATCTATACATTTTTGGGTTGGATGTTTCATATTATCCGGAGCAAGAAATTGCCCATGTTTGATATTGATTACTTTGCCTGTTTTAGCTGCCGCTACCAATAGCGTGCTCTGCATACAGAGATAAGCCGGAATTTGCAGGACGTCTACTACATCTCCGGCGGCTTTTGCCTGATCGGGATAATGTATGTCAGTAAGAATCGGAAATCCAAATTGCTCTCTGACTTTTGCCAGTAATTTTACACCTTTGTCCAATCCGGGCCCATCATAATACTTCAAGCTACTGCGATTATCTTTCTGAAATGAAGATTTGTAAATGATTTTAATATTTAAACGTTCAGCAACTTTTTTCAGTGTCTCTGCGGTTTTCATCATTATACTTTCGTCCTCAATCACACATGGACCTGAGATCAAAAAAAGTTCATCAGTGCCACAATCAATGTTTCCAACTTTTACAATTTTCTTTTTCATTTTGCTTAATTTTTTATGATTTGTTGTTACTTTTTATTTTATAAAAACTTCTTCTATTGGATTACCGATACTTCCGTTAGGATATTCAATGTTTAGAAGTTGAGCAATGGTTGGTGCAATATCCGTGATTTCATATCGTTTTTTCGACTCACCTTTTTTAATTCCCATACCGTAAAAAATTAATGGCACATGAGTATCATATGAATATGGTGCGCCATGTGTGGTGCCTTTGCTTTCGTGCTCCATCCAGGCAGGAGCATAATTTATCAATAAGTCTCCGCTCAATTTCTGATGGTAACCTTTTTGCATGAGGTATTTCATGCTACCGGAAGCAAAAGAGGATTTTTGGATATCTTCAGAGGAGTAAACTTCAACAATTCCGCTCTGATCTAATAGCCATGATGTAAGTTTTTGCTTTATTTCAGTCTTATTTAGTTTCTTATCAATAATTATTCTTTCATTTAAAAATACCTGTTGATTAGAGTAACTGAGGACAAGTGAATCTTTGTACTCATTGTACAAATAGCTTCGCATTTGTTTTTGTAATTCTATGTCATTAATGAGACCTGCAGGTATTTTGTAGTCTTTCAAGAATTCAGTATTCTCTGCTCCACCGTGATCGGCTGTAAGGAAAACAGAATAATTCCCTTTTCCTACTTCAGTATCTAAAGTCTTTAGAAGTTCTTCAATATCCTTATCTAAACGCAAATAGACATCTTCAACTTCAATAGACCTTATTCCGTATGCATGTGCAATTATATCTGTTGATGAAAAACTTAAACAAAGTAAATCTGAAAACTCATCTTTGCCCAACCGCTCAGATTTAATGCATTCTATTGCCAAATCTTTAGTAATAGTATTACCGTAAGGGGTGTATGCAATCACATCAAATTTTTTTTCTCTTAAAGCTTCTGAAAAGTTGTAAGGGAAAAATGGTTTTCCTGGCTGAACAGGAGCATTTTCGTATTTAGAGTTGTCTTCTGTGCTTTCAGAATATTTATCTATTGGCAGCAATGGTTTCCAGTCGTTTTTCAAATATGCTGATGCATGATTTTTTATATTGAAGTCTGCAACCCATTTTGGTAATTTTTCTATGTAGTGAGTAGAACTTACAAATCCTCCCGTAGAGCCATCAAACCAAAAAGCACCGTTGGCGGAATGGCCCGCAGGCAAAATAGCTGATCTTTCTTTTAAGGCAATTCCAAAAGTTTTAGACTTTTTTAAATACTGAATCCGAAGCTGATCCGAAATAGAGGTTGCTAAAAATCTTTTAGGAGACATTCTTCCTTTTGAAGAAGATGTTCCAACAGGATTTACGTTTTGGTCGTCCACACAATATATTATGTTTCCACTCACTTTGTCGTACCAATTATTTGAAATAATCCCATGAACCGCTGGAGTTGTTCCTGAGTAAATTGATGCGTGCCCCGGTGCTGTGTAAGTAGGAACGTAATTGTAATGTGTATTACTACAAAGAAAACCTTCATTTATTAATCTTTTAAAACCATCATTTCCGAATTTATTCCAAAATCTGCTTAGATAGTCATATCGCATTTGATCCACAACGATACCAACAACCAGTTTGGGTTGTGTATCTAATTGAGGTAGAATTTTAATTGGATAAATCCAAATGAGCGAAAAAACATAAAGTATTGAAATCTTTTTCATAATAGTTTTATTTTACGAACTCATCAAGCTTTTGGTAAATTGAGTTGTTACTCCTGTATTCAGGAACTATATCTTTCATCTCTGCTACAATCTTTTCATTATTCTGTGAACGAAATAAGTCAATCAAATGGTTTATTTTTAATTCTATTTCTTCAAAATGATATTCTTTTACTTTTCCTATCAGAATTTGTGGATGATGAGTGGGTAATGTGTTTTCGCTGTCTGCTAAAAGTTCTTCATAAAGTTTTTCTCCGGGCCTAAGTCCTGTAATTTTTATCTCGATATCCTTATCTTCTGAAAGCCCTGAAAGCCTGATCATTTTTTTTGCAAGGTTGATGATTTTTACACTCTTTCCCATATCGAAAACAAATATCTCCCCTCCATTTCCCATACACCCTGCTTCTAAAACAAGTTGGCAAGCTTCAGGAATCGTCATAAAATAGCGTGTGATATCAGGATGTGTTATTGTTATCGGGCCACCGCTTTCAATTTGTTTTTTAAATCTCGGAATTACCGATCCGCTGGAACCCAGAACATTTCCAAATCTTGTAGTAATAAATTTGGTAGGAGATTTTTTACCAAATGATTGAACAAAGATTTCAGCAATTCTTTTACTGGCTCCCATTACATTGGTAGGATTAACTGCCTTGTCGGTGCTTATGAATACGAATTTTTCTACCTTATGTCGATTGGAGAGCTCAGCTAAATTTTTTGTTCCGAGAATATTAGTATTTACTGATTCCGAAGGATTGTTTTCCATTAATGGAACATGTTTATAGGCCGCGGCATGATAAACAATTTCAGGATTAAAAGTATTAAACACATTTTCCATTCTCTCTAAGTTCCTAATATCACCAATAATTATTTCAAAATTTGATTCAGGATAATTTTCTCTAAGCTCATTTTCTAGATCGTAAAGTGGAGATTCTGCTTGATCTAAAAGAAATATTCTTCTAGGCGAAAATTTTAAAATCTGCCTTGCTATTTCAGAACCGATACTGCCGGCGGCACCGGTTACAAGAATTTTTTTACTGTTGATTTGCTCATTGAGTTTTTTGCTGTCAAGCTTTATTGTTGATCTTTCCAGCAGATCTTCAATGTTTATGTTTTTTAATTGTTTGAGACTAAGTTCACCGTTAATCCATTTAGTTACCGGCGGGACATTAAGTAATTTCACATTTAGCTTAATGCATTGATCAACTATTTCGTTTTTCTTTTCTGATGATAAATTTTGTATTGAGATTATAACAGTTTCAACTTCATTTTCCTTGATTATTTTTTCTAGTGCAGAGGAATGATGAATAAAAATTCCTTCAAGACTTCTGCCTTTTTTCTTTAAATCATCATCTACGAAAGCAACTACTCTATATCGTACTGCTGCATCTCTATCCAGTGTTCTTTTGGTTATTATCCCGGACTCACCTCCACCATAAATAACGATATTTGTTTTAAGTTTTTCAGGATTTTTATTTTCAAAATAAATGGCCTTCACTGCCAGCCGGCTAGATATCATAACGGCCATAGTTATCAACGCATCCATAATTACCATAGAGTTTGGAATCAGATAGTAATTAAAAAAATAAAACCTACCTAATACATTAAGCAATTCGATAAATAAAGTTCCTCCAATTATTACAAAAAATATCCTACTTGCATCTTTTGCCCCTGTATAACGTACAACGCCTTTATAAGTTTTTGAAATAAAAAATGTGATTAGCCTTACGCTTAAAACTGTTAGAAAAATTTTATTAAGATTGCTTTTTTCCGGTTCAGCAATTGCGTTGAAATTGAAGCGTAAAAGTAAAGACAAGGTGAGTGAAAAGGAGCATATGAATAAGTCAATAATTAAAATGCTCCACCTAGGAATATTTTTTTGCCAAAAGAATTTTAATATGGAATACATCTATCTATACAAAGATAGGGAATAGAAATATAGACTTGTAATGATGTTAAAGCTTTTTAATAAAGTGAAACCCTCTTACAAAAAATCCCTCTCTATAGTAAAATCGATGTGCATTGCTGTTTTCAGCGTATGCATCAAGCATAATGGTTTCACATTTTTGGTTTACAGCAATTTTTTCCATGTATTTGCATAGTTTTTTACCTATTCCAATCGAACGAAATTTATTATCCACAATGAGATTATCAATTTCAAGGAATTTCCCTGAATATATCTTAGTTGAAATCCAATATCCTGAAACACCAACGCATTTTTTATTGTTGTAAGCGGCAATCATTTTGTAACCATTCGAAATCATTTCATTCAGCATTTGATAAAATTTCTCCTTTTTAAGTTGAGGATTCAATTGTTTTATTAAACCAAATGTTTTTATCATATGATCAAATTCTTTTAGTTCAATAATCTTAATTCTGATATTTTTTGCATCTGACATAAAACCGTTTTCTAGTGTTTATACTTGAATTGCAAATTTAATACTCAAAACAAGTTAATCGAGAAGTAAACAATATTTTATTAGATTAAAATATTTTCACATATGGCAAAAAAAACCACCCGTTAAGGTGGTTTGAACTTTATTTAGACTAAAAACTATTTAATTCCTGTCAATTGTTTCATTTCCTCAAGAGTTGTAGGGTATTTTTCAATCTCTTGGCATGTAAATTCATTGTTCTTCTTAAGCGCTAAGTCATTGCTCGAAAAAAGATTATTTTTTGACCAAAGTAATTTCACGTTTTCACTTATTCCCATTAAGTAATAATTTTGGTTCTTTGGCAATTGAATTTTTTCATTTTCCAGTGCGGTATAAACAATATTTCCGTTGTCCTGAAGCAAACTAACCGACTTAATTTTTATCTTATCATCGCTTCCTTCCTTTTTTAAATTTACAGTGAACTCGGAGGTAAGGTTTTCTTTGATGAATTTGTCGCAGTTGTAAATTCCTGTATTGTTTATTATGATTCTTCTTCTTTTAAGTTGATTTGATCGTGTTAAAATTCGTGCTTCATTTATAGAGCTTGCTAGATTTGCAATTTCCTGATTGTCGACAATAAATTTTATAGAGTCTCTGTATCTTTCGAATAAATGATAATTCATTTTTCTTTCTCGGGCAGTCATTAAATCTTTATTTTTTTTGTACGCTGCAAGCTTTATTTCTTCCTTACTAAACACCTCCATGCCATCTTCAATGTTAGTATAGTGAAATATTTTTAGGTTATGTCCTTTACGCTTTTTTACAAGCATTTCATTATAATTTCTAATGCCTTTTTTAGTATGAATCATTGATTTGATCGGAATTCCGTTATTACTAGTTTTTTCGATCCTTATAGGAGCAGAAATAATCTCATCTTCATTTTTAAGTTTTAAAATTATGCCACCTTTAATCTCTTCAATTCTTGCATCATTAAAATATTTATTTTTTATTTTTTGATTAAATAAATTGTTATTCCCTTCAAATACAATCCTAAAATGATTAAAAAATGAAAGTTCAGGATTACAGGAAAAATAATGTGAAATCTTAATTACAGGACTCTTATTAGTATCGTAACCCGATTGTGTGATTTTAATAAGTTTTTCGATCGATTGGAATTCGTTTTTTCTGACCTCCAGTTCCTTAACCACGCCTTTTTTAGGAATATTAGCATGGTAATTCATGTTGTTAAATCTAAATTCCCATCTTGTCGAGTCGTAGGCTATTGCCTTATTACTTTTTATCATTTCGAAATATTTTTCCATGCCACGACTAATAGCAAATTGTTTTTTACCGCCAAATATGCTGTTGTTTGTTGCAAATGCCAGCTCATTCCATTGAGCACCCTTGTCATCCAAATAGTAGAGATTATAATCTTCAATTGTATCGACTAGAGCATAATCGATTTCAATTTTTTTATCTTTTGACAAAAAAACTTCTTCGTTATTCACAGACGCGGTTATCTCAAACATCCCTCCGCTTTTGAAATTATATATAGTGCCTGAGCTGTCAAATTTCATAGGGATTCCACTTGTTAAAATTTCTATTGGTGTTAGATATTCACGAAATCCTATATCAATATTTCCTCGCACGGGTCTTCCGGTTTTGTCTACAAATGCATTTTCTGGTATTTTGATGTAATTATTTCTATCTGTCTCAATTATTTGTTCTTTAGAAGTATTTACGCTAAAAATTTCTTTCTCTTTTTTGACTCCCTCAAAAAGAGGAAAAATTTTGTTATATTTTTTTTCGAAATTTATTGCAGAGCTCATGTTTTGAACTTCCTTAGCATCAAAGCACTTTATCAAATATTCTAGCTCTGCTTTGTTTGGAAAATGCTGTGTACTCTTGTAGGTCACCTGTACCTTAGGACCGTCAGTTTTATTTAATGAATAAATGCTTGTTCTAATGTCAGGGTCATCTAATGAATATCCTTTGTTTTTGTCAAAGGGTAAAGAATTTCTATCTATAATTAATAGCTCTTTAAGTTCTGTAAGTTTAACTATGTTTT
This sequence comes from Bacteroidota bacterium, assembly GCA_046302135.1. Lineage (GTDB taxonomy): Bacteria > Bacteroidota > Bacteroidia > B-17B0 > Aurantibacillaceae > AM-1111. The sequence goes on from JBKCIQ010000132.1 coordinate 29,870, forward strand.
TAGGGATATCTCTTAGGTCAAATATATCTGTTACTATTTTATTTATTTTTTTTCCGGCTAAAGTTTCAATAAAATCCTCAAGATCTAACATGTCGTTTTCGTAAAACTCAATGGTTTTAATTGTTGGATTTAATGAGGTGTTGTTGGGAAAGGTATGAACTTCACTTGATTCAACAATTATTTTCTCTACATAAGGTAATTGTGATATGAGTTTTACAGATAGGTCGAGTGGCGTTTCTTTGCTTCCTCCTCTTATTTTAACTGTTTTGATATTCTTGAACTTTTTGCCTTCTATCGACATTCTCATAAGGTCATCCTTTTCAGGGATGATAATAAGACTTTCTACTGATTCAGGATTTTTAAGGGCTTCTGAAGGTCGATAATAATTTTGACTATGAATTGTAGTCAATGACAAAAATAAAGCAGTGATGATGGTATTCGTTGTCTTCATAAAAAATAGTTTTGGTCTCGTTTATAATTTTAATTATCAATTTAGTTACAAGATTTTTTTAAAATTATATTCCAAGTTGTAAATTTGAAATAATTACAATTGTTTAAATTCAAAACTAATTACAACAAATCAACATGCGGAAATTCTTTAATATTTTAATTACTTCAGGTGTTCTGTTTAGTGCCGGTATGAAATCTCAGAATTTCTACAAGCCCTCCGCAAATGAAATTAGCAGCTTGCCGTCTTGGGCGCAGTTGATGTATGGTGATAGTCCTAATCTTAAACAAGTCGAGAATGAATATAATTTATGGTATTCCAATCATCCTTTTGAAAAAAATTATCATACCCAATACTATAAGCGTTGGCAAAGATTTAATGCGCATAATTTAGATGAAAACGGATTTAGAAAATCAGGTAACAGAGAGAATTCATTTGCACCAATTCAAAAATCGTTAACCAATAAATTAGTTAAAAACAACTCCATTCAGCCCTGGCAGCTAATCGGGCCCATGGAGATGTATGACGGACAAGGAAATTTACAAGGACAACAAACCAATGTTTATAGCTTTGATCAAAATGAAACTAATCCTTTGGTTTTGTACTGCGGAACAGAACCTGGTGATATTTTTAAAAGTATTGATGGCGGACAGAACTGGACATGTGTCAGTTTCAACTTGAACCTCGGAGGTGTAGGTGCAATTGAAAGTAATCCATTTAATTCTAATTCAGTTTTTGCAGGAAGCAATACTTATCTGGTTCATTCCTCTAACGGAGGTGCTACATGGGATACCGTAATTAGTGCGGCTCAATTCTATCCCAATGAAATTTTAGTCAATCCTTCTGATACATCTGTCGTAATGGTAGCTTCCGACAATGGTTTTTACCGTAGTAATGATGGAGGATTAACTTTCACAAAATTATTTAACGAAGGTTGTTATGATCTGAAGTGCAAACCGGGTAATGCTTCTGTACTCTATTTATTGAAAGATAATCCCATTCTAAAAATTTGTGAGTTTTACAGAAGCATTGATCTGGGTGCAACTTTTTCTCTTCAAAGCACTGGCTGGTATAACTCAGTAGACCCGTCTCGCGTTAATATGGGAGGAAGAATAGCAGTTTCACCGGCAGACACTTCACGAGTGTACGCATACTTAATTGGAGACAGCAAGCCAAATGATTACGGTTTCATTGGAGTTTACCGAAGTAATGATGGAGGTAGCACCTGGTCATTGCCTAATGGTCCTGCAGGAGGCCCTTACAATTCTACACATCTCAACCTTGCCTACGGTGAGCCATCTTGGACCTATCATCAGGGATTTTATAATTGTGCAATTATAGTCAATCCGAACAATGCCGATGAAATTCTTGTAGGAGGTCTTAATTTGTGGAGGTCTGTAAACGCTGCGCAAACCTTTACATCCGTTGCAGGATATTCAGGGGGGCCTTTAGACATGCACGTTGACATGCAAGATTTTCGTTGTTCATCTTCGGGTACGTGGATAACCAATGATGGTGGAATTTATTTTTCCAATGATTTTTTTAATTCTGATAACAATGTGATGATGAAAGGTGTACACGGAACTGAACTATGGGGTTTTGACGGAGGATGGAATGAAGATGTTTTTATTGGCGGAGCCTATCACAATGGTAATGTTTCTTGGTATCAAAATTATCCTGCAGGTAAATTTTTACAACTTGGTGGCGCAGAACCGGCCTCGGGGTACACCAATAAAGGGAATAATAGAAAAGTAATTAGTTCAGAGTTGGCAGGAAAAATTTTACCTTGGAGCATTGGCCAAAATATATCAGGGTTCAGCGTTTCACTTTATCCGAATGAAAGTTATTACAGTGCCGAATCAAGCGAAATAGAATGCCACCCTCAATGTTACAACATGAATTACCTCGGTAATGCGAACAAGTTGTGGAAATCGGATCCGCAAACGCCATACTCATTCAATTTACTTTACACCTTCGGTACAAATACCAATGCCAAGGTTCAGCAAATTGAAATTTCTAGAAGCAACAGCAATGTAATATATGTAAGCCAGAGACCTTCATCGGGAAGCAATGGGATTTTAAATAAATCTGTAAACGGTGGTCAGTCTTTCATTGCCTTAACCAAACCGGCTGGAAACAGCAGTAGAATATTATTGTCTTTGAGTCCTGAAAATGAAAATGTTTTGTGGATGGCTTATCCATCCGGTACAAATGGAAATAAGATTTTCAAAACAATTGACGGCGGACAGAATTGGACGAATCTAACAACTTCAAAATTAAATGCGCAAGAAATAACTTCAATGGTGAATATTGGTGGGACACTAGGAGGAATTTATGCCTTTACTTGGAAGAGTGTTTTTTATAGAAATGATACCATGAATGATTGGACCGAAGTAAATTCCAATTTACCCCTGATTTTAAAGAGCAACATTGCTAGACCATTTTACAGAGATGGAAAAATAAGGATAGGAACCTACGGAAAGGGAATTTGGGAAAACACTTTTGAAGAACAGCCGGCTTATCCTATTGCGAAAGCTTCAGTAGATAAACTCAACTCTTTACAATATTGCTCAACGGACACATTTCATTTCGAAGATTACTCTATGCTGAATCATAGTGGTGCAAGCTGGCAATGGAGTTTTCAGGGAGGAAATCCTGCTACTTCAACTCAGAGAAATCCTGCAGTTACATTTTCTTCTGCAGGAAATCATCAGGTGATTCTTAATATAATGGACGGAGCAGGACACAGCGATTCTGACACACTAACAATAACCGTTAATCAGTTTACGCCAAACGGGACTATGTCTGAAGGATTTCAAAATTCCTTTCCTCCTACCAACTGGTTTTTAGACAATCAACCTAACGGAGGACAATGGACACTAGCTACTAACGCGGGAGGTTTTGGGCAAAGTACGCAGTCTATTTTATTTGATAATTATGTTTACGATAGCCAAGGTGACGAAGCCTATATCTATTCCGCAGTAGATTTAACCGCTGCTAATTCCGGATTGTTGTATTTTCATCGTGCCTACGCAGAGTATGGTTTTCCTTATTCGGATACATTAAGAATTGATGTTTCTTTAAATTGCGGAGCTTCATGGACTCAGGTGTATTTAAAGGGTGGACAGGATTTAGCAACTGCACCTTCAAATCAAAACAGTACTTATGTTCCAAATGCTAATGAGTGGGTTGCTGACTCTGTTGATCTTTCTTCTTTCTCTAATCAGAGCAACCTCATGATACGTTTTGTGAATGTAGGCAGGTGGGGTCAGGCCATGTATTTAGATAATATTAATATTGGCGTGAATGTTTCAGTTGCAGAACACCATGAGGAAAAAAGAACAGGTTTGTTCCCTAATCCTGTAGCTGAAGGAAATGATTTGACGATTATAGGAGATAAAGATTGCCTATATCAAATAAAAATATTCAATTCAGAAGGTAAATTTATTCAAGAGAAAAATTTAAAATCAGGAGACAAGATTTCTACGACAGGGCTTAATGAAGGAAATTACTTTGCATGGGTATATGGACCAGATAAAATTTCTGCATTAAAATTCATTGTATTGAAGTGTAGAAAATAATCCCCTTAACACCTTTTATCAATAATTTAAGTACTTGCAACCAACGACTTTCGTTATTGATGTAAAATCTTAAAACATGAAAAAGCTATTTTCCATTTTGGTCGGTATATTTTTTATTTCCACACTTCAATTGTCATGTCAATATAGTAATTCAAATAGCCCTAATGTTGCAAATCTGAAAAATGGAGATGTTATTTTCCAGGTAAGCACGTCAGGGCAAGGTAAAGCAATCCAACTCGCAACCGGTTCAAAGCTTACGCATTGCGGAATTGTTTTTATTGAAAATGGAGTTCCTATTGTATATCATGCTGTTGACCCTGTGCAAAAAACTAAGGCTAAAGATTTTATAGCTCGTGGAGAAAATGGAAAATATTGGGTGAAAAGACTGAACAGGAAATTGTCGGATGAAGAAATAAAAAAAATGAAGGAATATGCAGTTTTGCAATTAGGAAAAAGATATGATTTAAGATTTATGTGGAGTGATAATAAAATGTATTGCAGTGAATATGTTTGGAAGATTTACAATAAGGGAACAGGTATTTCTGTAGGCAGTCCCAAAAAATTAAAGGAGTATTCAACAGATAACCCAATTACACAAGGCATAATGAAAAAAAGGTATGGAAAAAACGTGCCATGGGAGGAGAGCATGATTTCACCGGGCGATATTTTCTCCTGTAAGGAGTTGGTAAATACCAATTAAAAATCAACCTTTACATAAAACAGCGGAAGGAAACCTAACTGATAATTTTTTACATAAGGATTAGCCTGCGGATTTGTTGGGTCAGGAGAATAAGATAGTGCAAGTACATTTTTCTGATTGGTAATGTTCACAAGGTCTAGTGCAATTTCCCAACTGGTTCTTTTGCCATTTATCTTGTAAGCAATACGTAAATCCGTTCTGAAATAGTCTTCAAACTGACGAATGTTTGTAGCACTGTCCAGCGGCACTATATCCATAATTCTATTACTTTTCATAGTATCAACATCAGAATACAATCTACCACCGGCATAAGTTAATTTAAAGCCGATGTTGATGTTACTTTTTTTCTTTTTCCCGATGTCGTATTCTACCCCTGCGAGAAGGTTGGTTGCGAATCTTCCATTGTAATCTGTGTTGTTCTCTACACCATTGCTTCCCTTATATTTACTGTTGTACAAAGATCCGCTGAAAAGGAAGAAGTAATGGTTGCTAAATAATTTTTCAACTGTTAGCTCAAGCCCATAATTGTAACCTGTTCCTTTATTAACCATATCATATACGGGGAAAAATCTTGAAAAACTGGCACCCCTGTTAAGCATAGATACTGCCGAGGGAACTGTGTAAACCGGTATGTTCCATAAGTACTGGTAATAAGTTTCAAATTTGAAACGCAGATTTTTTTGAGGGAAATAATCATAACCTAAAACCACATGCTGGCTTTTGCTGAAATCAAGATTTCTGTTGGCTTGTTTACCATCGGTGTTAGCTGTAATTATGCCATTATTGTTTAAACTATCCGGAGCCGCAAAATAAATATAAGTTGGTTGCATCTGGCTGTGAGTTCCCAAGCCCGCACTAAACATGTTTTTATCATTAGGCGAGTATTTTATACCTACCCTTGGCTCTACACTTACAGAATTATTAAGGCTCATCCATTGTGAATGTACACCTGCATTAAGTATGCACTTCCCGAATTTATAAGTGTAATTAAAGTATGGTTGAGCAACAAGAAAAGTTTCTTTTGCATTTACGCGAACTTTCCATGGTTTTGCATTAATCGAGTCAGGGTTTGTTTCATAAACTGAATTCATTTTCACACTATCATAAAGTCCAACTAAGTACTGATTAAGAAAAAAACCGGTTTTGAAGCTGTTTCTTGCATTGATTTTTTTCTTGATAAATGAAGCTAAAGTGATTTTTGATTCGGTGAAATCTCCAGTCAGGATGTGTGGTAGTCCATAGGTCTTAAATGTTGAGTCTCGTAAAATCAAATAGTGATCAGGTTTAATAAACTGAGACGAAAACGCAAGTGAAGTTTTAAGAAGTGTTTTTTCACTTATAGAAATAACATGATTTAATATTGCCACACCCATGTTGGTATTGAAGATTTGATTTCGATTCTGATCTCCGTACAATTCCTCAGGTCTTTTGGTTAACGTATCAAGAATAATTGAAATGGAACTTAAGCCACCAATTCCACTGAGTGAGAATGTTCCTGCTTTTTTGGTTGGGAAATTCAATCTGAAACCCACATCTTGATACTTTGGAACAGCACTCGTTCCCAATTTGAAGTTGAGCCCTTGCAAGTAATCAAGTGTACTGTATCTGTAGTTTATTAAATAACTGCTTCCACTGCTTTTTGAAATTGGTCCTTCCAACCCTATTTCAGTACCAAGAATACCAAATTGAAAACTGCGTTCATGTTTTTGGTTGTTTCCGCTTCTCATTTTCAGGTCAAAAACTCCCCCAAGGGCGTTTCCGTAAAAGGAGGGAAAAGCCCCTGTAAAAAATTCAGAGTTGGCCAAATACTTATTGTTGATGATGGATACAGGTCCGCCCGCACTACCCGAAATTGCAAAGTGATTAGGATTTGGGATATCGATTTCTTCCAGTCTCCATAAAATTCCGCTTGGAGAATTTCCTCTAACAACTATATCATTTCTTGAGTCATTACTTCCTTGAACGCCCGCAAAATTACTCGCCATACGCGCAGGATCACTTCTTGAACCAGGATAACGATCTGTTTCTTCTATGCTGAATAGCTTGGTACTAACACTACTCATATCGTTGAATGAACCCTTCTCTTCTGCCACAACCTTCACTTCTTCAAGGGTCATTGCTTCCTCTTCCATCTCAACTGTCAATACACTCTCTTTGCCTGAAACCACAATAATATCAGATGCTGCCCAGGTTTTATAACCAGTGAACGAAAAAATAAAGCTCCGTCTCCCCACAGGCACTCCTGAAATTTTGAAATTTCCATTTAAATCGGTGGCAGAGGATAACTTGCCCGAGCTATCTGCAGACATTCTAACTATTACACCGGTGAGCGGGAAGCCGGATTCCTTATCCGTAACTGTACCCCTAACTGTCTGTACTAAGGGTTGTGCAATGATCCATCCATTTAAAAAAATAAATGTTAAAAATGTAGTAATGAGTTTATTGTTCATATACGAAGCAGTTGGGTTAGGATTCAAAAGTAACTTTTTTTAAGAAAATGCCAATACCTGAAAACTTTTTGATTATAGCATTTTGTTAAAGCAAAAAATCTTTCAACTTTGCAGTATAATTACATAATCTATTTTATATGCTAAACGTAAAGGGAAAGCTTAAGCTAAAAAACAATGAAGTTCAGGTAAATGAGCGCTTCAGAAAACGTGAATTTGTTCTAACTATTGATGCGAATTCTCAATATCCGCAACACGTACAATTTCAACTTACTCAAGATAAATGCGGTCTTCTTAATGAATTTAACCCGGGTGATGAGATGAATGTGTTTTTTAATCTTAGAGGAAGAGAGTGGGTTAAAGACGATCAGGTAAAATATTTCAACTCGCTGGATGTTTGGAAAATTGAAACGGTTTCTAATGCAACAAATGCCGGTGGCGGAGATACAAATAAAAATGTATCAGTAACATTTGATAAAGGAACAAGCCCGGTCATGCCGGATTTTTCCGGGGGATCCGACGACCTTCCGTTTTAAAACCTAAAAATTAAAATCCCGCAACAGCGGGATTTTTTGTTTGAATACAATTCGCTAATTTTGGAAGCAAACAAAATATTATGAAAAAAATATCTGCTACTTTAATTGTTTTTTTTGCCTACGTATTTATTTTAAATGCACAGAATAATAACTCAATAACTGTGTTTACCGAGGGCGGAGAAAGATTCTTCTTGATTATAAATGGGATAAAACAAAACGCAAATGCAGAGACTAGTGTTAAGGTTTCCGGCATTAATGGGCAACAGGTAAAAGCAAAGGTAATATTTGAACAAAAAGGTATTCCTGATTGCGACAAAACTATCCCTATGATGTGGGCTGCGGAGGATTTGAGTAATACCGAGTTTGTTTTCTCAATTAAAAAAAATAGAAAAGGACAATACAAATGGGAGTATGTTAGTCATGCGCCGATTCAAGGAGCTACAACAAACACCAACCAAAACATAAACTCAAATCAAGTTAATAATAATCAGAATCAACAGCAGAACTTCAATAGTAATAATAACTCCAACTACAACAGCAATCAGAATTCCATTAATCAAAACACCAATGTTAATGGTAATCAGAATTCAATTACTACCACAACAACTTCAACTACTACTACAAATAACGGGACAGGCAACGGAAATTCCGGAGTTGGAATCAATATAGGGTTCAACGGAACTGGAATTAATATGAACATGAATGTAAATGATGGGAGTATGGGAAATAATGTAAATACAACCACCACAACCACCACAACTTCATATACCACTACCAATACAAGTAATGGTGTTACGCAGACCAACACTGGAACAAACGTTCAGACAAACGCCAATGGTTCTAATATCAACATGAATACCAATATGAATGGAATGAATGGGCAGAATTCAAATTTCAATAGCAACACTAATTTTAATTCCAGCAACACAAACAACACCACTAATAATTCTAATTTCAATAACAATTCAAACCAAAATAATTTTAATAACAACAATGCAGGGTGCTTTAACGCCATGTCTGCCGCTGAATTTAATGATGCCAAAAAATCAATTCAATCTAAACCATTCGATGATACTAAATTAAAAATTGCAAAGCAGGTTGCCGACAATAATTGCCTCTCTGTAGAGCAAATTAAAGGTGTGATAGCATTATTTTCTTTTGAGGACAATAAGCTAGATTTTGCAAAATACGCTTATGATCGTTGTACAGAAAAGCGCAATTATTATAAGGTTGGTGATGTATTCACATTTGATTCCAATGTTCAGGAGTTAAATGATTATATCGATAGTAAAAAGTAATCAAACCAATTAATTTAGATTAATTTTTATAATTCTCGTCATGATCTGACGAGACTTATCTTCTGTTTCCATGGCTTTTTAATTTTTAAATTGGTTCAACGCATTTCTGTCTTGAAACAAAAGCCCTTTTTTGGTTTGATCTTATTGCTTTTTTCAACACCAATAATTTTGGCTCAACAAAATGACAGCTTACATCTGTACTCAAGAATTAAAAAAATTGCAGCTAAAAGAAAGTTTACCAAATTGATTTTTAGTTCAATTTTTTCAAATCCGGCTATTAGTGGCGAAAAAAAAGAAATCACAGACAACATTATAAAACATGAGGGATGCATTATTCGAAAAATAAAAATTTCCGTTTATGACCCTTATCCTTCTAAGGACACCATAATTCAAGAAAGGGGATTGAGATTTTTTCAGAGAACAATTAACAGATTTCATTTCAGTACCAAGAAATGGGTCATTCAAAATAAATTATTATTTAATGCAGGAAAGCCTTTATTAGCTCTGGAAATTACGGAAAGTGAGCGTGCTTTGAGGCAAACAGCATACGTTAACGATGCATCCATAATTGTTGAACCAATCATTGATTCAGACAGTGTAGATGTTTTGGTTGAGGTTAATGATAAATGGGCTGTGACTTTACCTGTAGAAATTAAAACAACCGAAAAAGCATACTTTGCATTAAGGAATAAAAATCTTTTGGGCTTGGGTCAGTATTTTGAACAAACTATAGATATAGATTTAAATGGAAAAAATATTTTTTTTAGTCGCTATAATATTGATAATCTTAGAAACTCATATATCTCTACCAATATTTATTACAGAAATGATGCAGGTTATTCTACTGCCGGATTAGAGTTTATCCGACCTTCATTTTCTACTTTGATTAAATGGTCTGGCGGGTTACTTGCAGAAAAAAATATAGGAATGAAAGAATTTGAATTAAACGAGACTCAGAAAAAGTATTTTCCATTGGAGTATACATATTATGACACTTGGGTAGTTCGACGATTTCCTATTAAAAATTCTAATGAGTTAATTGGGAATACCGGTATAAGTTTAGGGTCACGAGTGTTTGCAAGAGATTTTCAATTAAGACCACAGGACGTAAACAAAATCAATTCGGACATCTATTTTAAGAGTGGATATTTGTCGGTAATTAATTATTACAATCAGCGCTTTTATAAAGAAAAATATATCTACAGATTCGGATCCTTTGAAGATGTACCCTGTGGTATGATTTTACAGTTTACAAATGGAATAATAAAGCAAGAATATCAGCAGAGTAAAAATTACCTTTCCATTTTCTTTAGAACCGCGAGTAATTTTAATTTTGGTTATTTGAGCTGTTCGGTATTATTGGCAACTTATTACGCTAAAAATTTTACCAACGAAGTTTTTTTTCGAAACACAATTTATTTTTTTAGTAAGCTGATTGCCTTGAAAACCTGGAGTATGAGGCAATTTTTACATTTCGATTTCTCACAGGATTTAAACAAAAATTTAAGCAAAAAAATTCTTTTAAGACCCTCAGATCTGTATAGTTTCCCTTTCGATAATTATTCTGTAAATGCGAAATCAACTCTCAATTTTGAGACTGTTATGTACACTCCTTATCAATGGATAGGGTTTAAATTTGCTCCTGTTTTGATGCTCGGGAGTGCAGTATTTCAATATCAGACAGAAGCAAATAGTAGTAGGTCAAAAGTTTTTCATGCTCTCGCTTTGGGAATTTTGTTTCGAAATGAAAATTTGATCAACAGCACATTTCAAATCTCAGTAGGGTATTATCCTGTACAAAATGAGGGTAAAAACCAAAAGTTTGTCATCGGTTCTGTTGCAAGTTTTACCCTACGTGTGAATGGTTTTTCCGTTTTCAAACCAGAGTTCGTCGATTATTGATTTTCACATAAAAAAATTTATCTGTATAAAAAGCCATTCAAAATTATTTTATGGCTTGGAGCTTGTTAACCTTTACTCATGAGATTAGTTAAACTATTTTTTATTTTAGGATTTTTCGTTTCAGGTTATTTGAAGGCCCAATTGGCGGGTGATGCTTTTTCCGTTTTTACAGACGAAAATTTCAAGGGGAGACATGAATTGAGAAAAATCAGTAGAAGTTTTAAAAAGGTTCGAAAACGGGAATCGTTCATCAGTAGAAAATATGGAGCAAGGGCAGCTCAAAGATTTATTAAAAAAAAACGTAAAAGACTACCGCATGTAAAACGTGAAAGGTGGGTTAGAATTTCTTAAATTTTTTATAAAAAAGATGTAAAATATTAATTTTGCATCATGTTCGAAGAATTTCGTGAGGCGGTGTTGGTTTTGGTCTCTGCACCAATTTATACTGTTGTTATTGGGTTGGAAATTTTATTTTCTTATCTGCACAATCACAAAACCTACACTACGCGCGGAACAATTGAGAATATTTATCTCATGTTACTTAATATGAGCCTTGATTTGCTGATGAGGTTTTTATGTCTGTTGGTGCTAAATTTCTTTTTCAGATTTCATGTTATTGAAATTAAAACTCCGTTAGTTTATTGGCTTTTACTTTTAATCGGGCAAGATTTTTTGTTTTATCTGCTTCACACCGCCGATCATTATTGCAGGTTTTTTTGGGCTGTTCATGTTACACATCATTCCTCTGAGGAATTCAATTTAAGTGTAGGTTTTCGTTCCTCTGTCTTTCAGCCACTCTACAGGTTCATTTATTTTATCCCCCTCTCTCTTTGTGGGTTTAACGGAAAGGATATAATGTTTATGTACAGTGCTACTCAGATATATGGTATTCTTATTCATACAAAGTACATCGGAAAGCTTGGATTTCTCGAATTTTTCCTTTCAACTCCGTCGCATCACAGAGTACATCATGGAAGTAATGTGCCTTATCTAGATAGAAATATGGGAATGGTTTTCATTTTCTGGGACAGGATATTTGGCACTTTTACAGAGGAAAAAGAAGAAGTTAGATATGGATTAACAGAAAATATTAAATCTCATAATCCTGGTAATGTAGTTTTTCATGAATGGAAATCTATTTGGAATGATGTAAAAAAATCGAAAAAAATTAAGGACAAATTAATGTACATTTTTGGGCCACCCGGATGGAGCCATGATGGATCGAAGAAAACGTCAGTTCAGTTGAGACAGGAGCTGATGAGAAAGTGATTTACCTTATTTTTTATTGAATTCACCCATTTTATTATCGTAGTTCAGATAATAAAGGCCTTTCTTTAGATCACTAACGTTGATTTTATTAGCGTTTCCTTTTTTTACAACATTTCCATACTGATCATAAACTTCAAACATTGTTTCAGCGGGCACTTTTGTGTCGCTACAGGTGAAATTGATATCTGTTGAAGTTTTTACAGGGCCAAATTCAATATTACATATATTGGCTGTTAATTCAGCACTCCTACTCAATTTAGCTTGATTGGTATAATCAATTTGTTTTACACGAACTTGATTTTTCCCTGAGTGAATAGCTACTTTATAGCTATAATTGTTGTTCGTTTGAGTTCCGACCCCTTCAACCTCTCCAAGTTTTACCCATTTATTCCATCTGAATTGCTCAACAATGAAATTTAACTTTCCTGATTCATTTTTGGTTATCCATTCCAAATTGCCATCTGCACTCAGTTTTATTTCAACAATCTCAAAAGTTGCTTTAGGCTTAAGAACCTCCGGGTTTAAAACTTTTGGTTTGCAATTAGTTTTATATCGAATTTTTATCTGAACAGGATCACCCATTTTAATGTCTAAAGATTTAAAATCTATTTCAAATGCACTTGATTGAATTTCATCTTTTGTGGGACTACCGTTCACAAAAACTTTGGTAACGCAGAATCCGGATGTGCCGTCGGTGAATGGATTTTGAATGTATAGATTTCTTCCTTGATAGTTTCCGTCAAGCGCAATGCTGTCGCTTTGAGATATTGCAGGCAATGCGTAGGCAGACAATAGTGCTAGGAGAATAAAAACAGCTCTCATTAAATTACAATTATTAATACAATATTAATACGGATATGGCTAAAATCAAAAGAAAAACTTAAATATTAAATAAAAATTTATACCATTTTGGTATTCCGAAAAAAAAATTGTAATTTTTAGGTATCTTGGGTCAATTTTACAATCAGAGATAACAAATTTTGAGGTCAGATTATTATCAGCTTTTAGGCGTAAAAGTTAATGCAACTTCTTCCGAAATTAAAATTGCATTCAGAAAACTTGCTGTATTGTATCATCCTGATAAAAATCCGGGAGACCAAAGTTCAAATGAGAAATTCATGCTGATAAGAGCGGCTTATGAAATTTTAATTGACCCTGTAAAAAGGAAAAAGTACGATTCAGGATATTACTATCAGCAAAAATATGTTAGAAATCAGCATCCTAATCAAAAGGGTAACCGAAGAACTCAAAAGAGATACGATTATTCTGAAAAAGAGTACCATGAAAGGCAGAGCTTTGCTAAAAAATATCGCTCTCAAAATCCACCTGGACAAAAAGTTTCAGCTGAAAAAATACCGTCTTACAGCGATTTCAAATACATTATGCTAAGTGTTCCTTTGTCTGTCGCTATTCTTTTCATTGTTATTAATGTTTTAAGTACTGATAATTCACATCGGTTCAAGATGAATTATCCATCCCAAAGAAATAATTCAGAAGTAGAATTAACGAATCCAACTTCACAAAAAACTTTAACTCCTGCAATTATGCCTGTATCTGTTCCGTGGGATAAAATTTTCGGTAAGCAGCAGTATGATTCCTTAGTCGGCGGAACATTATATGTTGAGAATCCGAGTGGTCAGGATGTGATTATTTTATTAAAAAACACATTGAATGGTAAGGTTATACGAAACAATTACATCTTCAGTAATAATTATTTTTACATAAATGATATACCCGTTGGAAAGTATCATATTCTTGCGGTATACGGAACGGATTGGGTAAAAAACAATACAACATTTGGAACATATAAATGTGGTTCTTTCTCCGAAACATCAGGCTATGCAATGTTAAGCACTGCAGATTCAACGCTTAATATAAAAAAATCTGACTCTGCAGAAATCATTATTCCTGCACTTTCAAAATTGAGGCCTGCACAAATTATAAGTAAATCTGATTTTTTTAATGATTGACGGAGCTCTATTTTATTTATTTTTGGGCTTTTATTTATGGGTAAAAATATTGAAAATTCAGAAGGTACAAATTATAAAGCTACTTCACGGTTTATTCTTATTACATGGTTAGTTGTTTTTTCCCCGCTGATCGCCTTTTTTTTTCTAATTCTTGGCACCTCAATATTTGGAGATTTACCATCCATAACTGAACTTCAAAATCCAAAAAGTAGTCTGGCTTCGGTTGTTTATTCTTCAGACGGGCAAATACTCGGTAAATATTACAAAGAGAACAGGGTGAATGTTTCTTTCAGTGAACTTGACAAGGATATAGTAAATGCTCTAATTGCTACCGAAGACGTTCGTTTTTATGATCATTGTGGAGTAGATATGCGTGCGTTAATGCGATCATTTAAAGGAATCATTACCGGAAACACCAGCGCAGGAGGGGGGTCTACACTTACACAGCAATTAGCAAAAATGCAATTTCCAAGGGAAAGGCTTAATAAATTTTCAATGATTTTTAGAAAAGTGAAAGAGTGGATAATTGCAATACGCCTAGAAAAACAATACACGAAAGAAGAAATTTTGACCATGTATCTCAATAAATTTGATTTCTTGAATCAGGCTGTCGGTATTAAGTCTGCCTCGCATATATACTTTGCGCGGGAGCAGGATAGCTTACGCATTGAACAAGCGGCTTTGTTGGTTGGAATGGCAAAAAATCCTTCTATATTTAATCCGATACATCCAAAACGCGCAGACACAGCATTACATCGCCGAAATGTGGTGCTTTCACAGATGATGAAATATGAGATCATTTCAGAAAATCAGTTTGACTCATTAAAAAAACTCCCACTAGGGCTCAGTTTTCAGCCGGAAGACCATAACATGGGATTGGCCCCATATTTCAGGGAATATCTAAGGGACCACTTTATGGAGGATTGGTGTTCAAAACACATCAATCCCGAAACGAATAAACCTTACGACATTTATAAAGACGGATTGAAAATCTACACCACTATAGATTCCAGGATGCAAAAATATGCTGAGCAAGCAGTGGCAGAACACATGAGTGAGTTACAAACGGCTTTTTTCCGAGATTGCAAAAGGAAAAAGAATCCTCCTTTTGCATGGAATGTAACAAGTGAAGGAGTAGAAAAAATATTGACTGCTGCAATGAAAAGATCTGAGCGTTACCGTAATCTTAAGTTAGGCGGGTTATCTTACAATGATATTGTTACGAACTTTAAAACACCAACCCCTATGAGAATTTTTTCATGGAAAGGTGACATTGACACTGTGATGACACCTTGGGATTCTATTAGGTATTACAAAAGTTTTCTTCAAACAGGTTTCATGGCCTGTGAACCTCAAACCGGTAACGTGAAGGCTTGGGTTGGCGGGATTAATCATACTCACTTCAAATACGACCATGTTAGGGTAGGGGCAAGACAAGTTGGTTCTACTTTCAAACCTTTTGTTTATGCAATGGCAATCAGGGAAGGATATTCACCTTGTTATAAAGTGCTTAATACAAAAGTT
The DNA here is from genome assembly GCA_046302135.1 of Bacteroidota bacterium. Classification (GTDB taxonomy): domain Bacteria; phylum Bacteroidota; class Bacteroidia; order B-17B0; family Aurantibacillaceae; genus AM-1111. Next base: position 45,545 of record JBKCIQ010000132.1, read on the forward strand.
TGTATAACCGGTCCTGATGGAAGAGAATGGTGTCCGGACAATGCCGGAGGTGGCGGATCCGGAAGCTACATTACACTTAGGTCTGCACTGGCAGGCTCCGTCAACTACATATCAGCATGGATTATGAAGCAATTCAATCCTGAATCTGTGATAAAGTTGGTAAGACAAATGGGTGTAACCGCAAAAATTCAAAACGATCCAACAATTTGTTTAGGAACACCTGATATTTCAGTTTTTGAAATGGTAGGTGCAAATTCTACATTCGCAAATAAAGGAACCTATATACAAACCAGTTTTGTAACCAGGATAGAGGATAAGAACGGAAGAGTTCTTGAGGAGTTTATCCCCACTTCAAATGAAGTTTTGAGTGAAGACAGGGCTTATGTAATGTTGAAATTAATGCAAGGGGTGGTAGACCAGGGCACTGGCGCACGATTGCGTTATAAATACAATCTGCGGAATCAAATAGCAGGAAAAACAGGAACTACACAAAATAATTCAGACGGTTGGTTCATTGGAATAACTCCTGAATTAGTTGCTGGAGCATGGGTGGGTGCAGAAGACAGGTCGGTGCATTTTAATTCTACCGGAGAAGGACAGGGAGCAAGTATGGCTCTACCAATATGGGGCAAGTTTTTCCAGAAAGTTTACGGTGATAAAACATTAAAGGTTTCAAAAGCAGATTTTGCAAGGCCGGCATCGTTATCAGATACAGAATTTGATTGCAGTAATATAGAGGAAGACGGACTGCAGAATGATGATGGAACGCCAATTTGGGAAAAAGAAGAAGAACAATAAAGGTCAAACTTCCATCATGAGAAAATCAGGTTTGATTTTGTTTTTTTTCTCAACACTTATCGTATCGTTGATTTTTTTATCGTGTAAAAAAGACTATGGTATTGTTTACAAGATTTTTAATTCCGCATTCAAATCGGATGCACCGCTAACAGCAAAGCCATCAGAAATCGACACATCATTAATAGGTTCGTATATTTTGGGGAATGAGATCACTGTGTCCATTGAAAAAATGGATAGTGCTTTCTATGAAATTAGCTTCCTGCCATCCTACCTAAGAGATGAAAAGAAAACGTTGTACGCCTTTATTAGTGAAATCAGGAACCAGAAATATTTAAACATCCGAAGCCTTGACTATCAATATTTATTTTTTAAAATAAATAATCAAGGCGACTCAATTTTGTTTGAGGAACTTTCTAATAAGGCCAATAAACTTTTTGGAGAGGAAATAACGCTAGAGTTGATAAGAAAAGGAATCAAATTGCCCGATTCAGTTTTTTTCCCTGTTCCACTTATTAAAGTTGAAAAACATACAGCTACTAATTTTTCTAAAAATAAACTTTCAACTCAAATAAGGGACATTCAGTCATATTACAAGTTTGCAGAATTATTCCCGAATGATAGTAGTCTTCCTATATTAAAAAAAACAGCCATACAGAAAACTCTTGCAGGATATTATTCTATTGAAAAACTTCAGAAATTGATTCGCCAATATCCCGAATTTAAAGATCCTGCGGCTCTTAGGGCAAGATCTCTTTGTTACACAACTAAAAACTGTGTTGATTTCATGAAATTTTACCCTTATGACCTGAACCATGATAGCCTTACAGACAAGGCGTTTCAATTAGCGGCAAATGAGGACGATTATATTCTTTTGATTAATGAGTTTCCATTGCACGCCCTTGCTACAAGCATGATGGCTAAACTGTATTTTTCAAACGATAGTAAGAAAAAAATAAAGGAGGAAAAATTAGAAATGCATGTTAAAAATTCCTCCAAAGGATTAATAGGGCAGGTTAATTCAGCAATAAAAACATTTGACAGAATTCCGTTTGAGCAGATAAAATTTAATAATAAATCTTATGTTGCAACTTCATCCGGAAATGAAATGCTAGATAAAATATCTTACACCATAAAGGAATTAAACAAGGATAAAAAAATCTTGCATGATATTTATATTTTAGTGCAGTGTAGAGATTTCAGTATTAAAAATACCCATGCTGAAATGATAAATTTCAGGATTTCCATTAATCGTGCAATTCAACTGAAAAAGAAATTGGGTGATGGTAAGCTAAACAATACAAAATTTCATTTTATACCTATAGGAGTAGGCTCTGACATAAAGGACAGTTCGGGTTCTTTCGTCCGCTTTACATTAAACCCTTTTGAAGCTGAAAGGTACAGGTCTCGGTTTGTGAAGCAATGTTTCCGTTTTATGGGTGTTGTTATTCCGGGCTTAAATGGAGAAT
>JBKCIQ010000133.1:0-18701 GCA_046302135.1 Bacteroidota bacterium
AAAACTTATCATCAGCGAGAGCCAAAGCAATTTACTCTTACCTCGTTAAAAATGGTGTAGGGAAAAACAGATTAAAATACAAGGGAATGAAAGCAAACTTCAAAACAGGTAAAGGAGCACATTATGACAGAAGAGTTGAAATTAAAATATTGGAAAAATAACTAGAATTACTCTATAATAATTATCTCGTCATCTTTTGTGTTGTGTTTCGCGGGCTGAGAAGAAGACGAAGGGCTTTTCTTTTTAGACTTTTTAGTTTTCGTTTCCTTTTCTTTCACTTTCTCCTTCTTTTTCTTTTTGGTTGAAGCTTCCGATTTTTTAATCTCTGAATCCGATTTCAGCGAGTCTATTTTTACTGGTCTTGCTAGATTTACAGTCGCGGAATCCGTTTTTGATTCTGCCTGAACGATTTTTAATTTTGGACCTGGTGTTCTTAATGGGGTTTCAAGTGGCCCTACTTCTGTAAAAATTTTACCTGCCTTTATGTTTTCTTCATCAGAAGCTATCGGGACAGAAGATTCTTTTTTCTGACCATTTGGTATAAGTTGCTCCTTAAACAGCATGAAAGAGAAAAATCCGGCAGATATAAGAATTATTACTGAAAACAAGACAATTCTCCTTGTTCTAGAGGCAAGCGTGTGTTTTCTTTTGATGTATAAATCATCCAACAATGGTTGGGTATTAGCCCAGTCATCTTCATCAAAAGTGTGGATCAGCGTACCAAGGGACAATCTGAGATGCTGTTCATTCAGGTTAAATTGAGTATAGGCTGCCATCTATAATGTTTTATTATGCTGCGTTTTGGAGATGCTGAATGTTTTTGAAAAGTGTTTCTTTTGCTTTATTAAGGTTGTATTTGCAAGTTTCTCCGCTGATCTCGAGCAACTCAACCACATCTTCAAGGCTGAATTGATCCACCACCATCAGGTTATAAACAGCCCTGAACGAAGGGGGTAACAATTGTATCGCCTCAAGGTATTGTGAGGCGCTTATGTTTGAGGGATCCGGATCAATTTGCTGATGAAAGAGGTCAAACTCATTTCTTTTTTCTTCTCCTACTAAATGAACGGTAGATGTAATGAAATATTCCTGCCTTTTGGAGCGTAAAAACTGAACACAACTCCTTATCATTTTTTTACGCAACCAAGACTCAAGATTATGGTCCTTTTTTATTTCAACTATGTCAGCGCAAACAGAGGAAAAACCTTTTGCAAAAATTTCTTTGGCCTGTTCATTATTTTTAGAATAACGCAAAGCAATCCCGAATAACAAATTGTAAAACTCCTCAAACAACTGACGTTGCGCAGTTCTGTCGAAACGTTGGCAACCTTGTATTAACTGTGGGTGTGTCATGATGAAACTTTACGCTCGTAAAATTACTACACGTACTCTGAAGCGAGTTTGCATTTAACGAAAGTTATTAAAAAGCAAATGTTAATGAAGACTAAGGAAATTTAAATGAATTATTTTCCTAAAGAAATTTTCTCAGTATGTGTAACATCAAAACTTTTTCTGAAAAACCATTTTCCTGCTTTAATTTTGCCTTTCAGCTCTAATTGTCCCATCCTCGCTAAAGACAGATTAGTGAAATCTGCCAAGCTGATATTTTTAAAGTCCCCCTTAATAAAAAATTTATGTGTCTGATTTGAATTGGCCGGTAAAAACACACGATCGTGGGTCTCAGCTCTACCCAATTTAATCCCGGAAAAATATGCATCAACATATGATGGGTAAACATTAAAACCAATATTGTTAGGATTATTTATTTTTACCTCTATTTCTCCTTCAATTCCTTTAAGGGAAATTTTGTTTAGACGTATGTTTTCCGCCTTTCCTATAGAAAGCGGCTCCATCTGCATCTTACAAGAATAAAACAAAATAACAGTTATTAAACAAAAAAAGGATTTTTTCATTTTTAAATTCAGGAAGCAAAATTTTTATAAAAAAGAGGTATCGTTTCAATTCCTTTCAAATAATTAAAAATGCCATAATGTTCATTAGGAGAGTGTATCGCATCACTATCTAAACCAAAACCCATTAAAACTGAATCTAATCCTAAAACGGTTTTAAAAAGCGCCACAATCGGAACGCTTCCGCCACTTCTTGTTGGAATAGGTTTTTTGCCAAAGGTTTCTTCCATGGCTTTACTGGCGGATAAATATGCCTTGGATGTGGTTGCAGTAACAACGGGATTACCTCCGTGGTGTGGAGTAACTTTTACCTTTACCGATTTTGGCGCTACACTTTCAAAATATTTCTGAAACAATTGAGTAATTTTCTCATTGGTTTGGTTAGGTACAAGCCGCATAGAAATTTTTGCATATGCTTTTGAGGCAATAACAGTTTTAGCTCCTTCGCCGGTATAACCACCCCAAATTCCATTCACATCCAGTGTTGGCCTGATGGAAGTTCTTTCAATTGTTGTAAACCCATCTTCTCCATGAATATCACTCAATCCAATAGATTGCTTAAACCCGTCAACCGTAAAAGGAGCGCGATTTAACTCCGCTCTTTCTTCTGCAGATAATTCCATCACATCATCGTAAAAACCCGGAATAGTTATGTGATTGTGCTCGTCTTTCATTTTCGCGATCATTTCACAAAGAATGTTGATAGGATTTGCAACAGCACCCCCATATAAGCCGGAATGTAAATCTCTGTTGGGACCGGTTACTTCTACCTCAACATAACTTAATCCCCTTAATCCAGTGGTTATGCTGGGCACATCATTAGCAATTATACCCGTGTCGGAAATCAAAACAACATCTGCTTTAAGTTTTTCCTTGTTTTGCTCACAGAAAGGTCCAAGGTTCGTTGAGCCTACTTCCTCTTCTCCTTCAATCATAAATTTTATATTACACGGAAGGCAATTGTTTTTTACCATGTATTCAAAAGCCTTGACATGCATATAAACCTGTCCTTTGTCATCGCAACTACCCCTTGCGAAAATTGCCCCATCGGGATGTATATCCGTTTTACGTATTACAGGCTCAAATGGACCCGATGTCCATAGGTCTATTGGATCGGGAGGTTGAACATCATAATGACCATAAACCAAAACAGTTGGTTTGGAAGGGTCTATAATTTTTTCTCCATAAACAATAGGATAGCCAGCAGTTTCATGAATTTCTACTTTTTCAGCACCTGCCTCTTTTAGTTTCTGCATGAAAGCATCAGCAGTTTTTAAAACATCTTTTTTATATTTTGGATCTGCGCTTATGGATGGTATTCTTAGCAATTCAAATAACTCATCTATGTATTTCTGTTTGTTTTTCTCAACGAATTCCTTGATATGATTTAGTTCCATTTTATAAAATTTTATATTTACAAATTTGGTCATTTTTTCTTTAACTCTTTTAGATTAGTTAAGATATTATTTAAAACTACCAGAGACCAAAAAAGATTGGGATTTAACGCCTTAAAAAGTTAATTTTGATATTTGTAATAAAATATATGCCAGTAATATGAAAAAAATTATTTCCTTTTTGTTACTGAATTTCTGTTTTAGTCTAAATGCTCAGTTAACAACAAGCAACGCATTAACTCCTGCTCAATTGGTAAACAACATCTTGCTTGGTGGTGGAATTACAGCCACTAACATTACCTATACAGGTTATGCTAATGCAATAGGATCGTTTTCTGTTACAGGAACCAACAATCTTGGAATGACATCAGGAGTAGTGATGACAACCGGGACTATTCTGGCAAACGATCCAACATACGGAGCGGGTAACGGACCTCAGGGTCCAAATAATACTTCCGGTTCTGGAGCAGATAATGGCCAACCAGGAGACCCTTATCTTACAGGAATAGCAGGGATTAATACATACAACGCTTCAATTCTTGAATTTGATTTCGTGCCGCAGTCAGACACCATTAAGTTTAATTATGTTTTCGGGACTGAGGAATACATGGAATGGATAACAGGTGGCTTCGCTGACGTTTTTGCTTTTGTGGTGTCGGGTGTTACAGTTAATCATCCTGCCACCAATGTAGCCTTGTTGCCTGGAACCACCACCCCTGTTACTGCACTTAATGTAAACCTCAACAATAACCCTCAATATTACGTAGACAATGGAGACGGCTTGGGCACCGGGACAGCTCCCGACGGACCTACAATACAATATGATGGTTTTACCGTTGTTTTAACTGCAAAAGATACTGTTACCTGCGGGCAAACCTATCATATAAAAATGATGATTGCTGATGCAATAGATGGCGCAGTTGATGCCGGTGTTTTTCTTCAGCAAGGTTCGTTTAGTGCCGCCGCTCCGGTTAACATTTCTTCAGATGTTCAGTTCTCAGCCAACGATACGCTGCTATATGAAGGGTGTGCAAGCGCATTTATTTATTTTGTTCGCCCTCCCGGATTTACTGCAAACGCTGACACATTCATCTATTCTGTATCAGGAAGTGCAGGAAATGGTACCGATATTACTTTCCTTAACGATACAGTAATCTTTAATGCAGGACAAGACACTAGCTCAATAGCGCTTACAGCACTTAACGATGGTCTAACTGAGGGGCTTGAATCTATTACAATAACGATCCCCGTTAGTAACGCTTGCGGTTTTGTCACCAACTTGGTTTACTCTATGTATATTGGAGATGCAACTCCACTCGGAGTAAGCGTGAACGATACCACAATCTGTCTTGGCCAAACCGCACCGCTTGATGTGGATCCTTCAGGTGGAGCGGGCGGCTATAATTTTGCATGGACGCAGGGACTTAGTCCGGATTCTGCACAAACAGTTACGCCAAACGTAACTACAGAGTATATTGTGACCTTAACAGATAATTGTGGTACACCGGCTGTTCAGGATACTGCAACGGTAACCGTATTGGGCTCCTTACCCACATTAAGTCCCCTTAACGACTATTCCGCCTGCGAAGGAGACAATATATTTATACCTATTGATATAAGTGGTGGCTACACTCCATTCTCAATTTTATGGACTGAACCAATCCCTGTTCAAGACTCAATTGTTGTAGTGAACGATAGTGTTTCGTTGATAAATGCAACTCAGAGTGGTGGTGTTTTTATTATTACCGTAACAGATGAATGTCTAAAGACCGTTACAGACACCATTTTGGTAGAAGTAAAAGATTGTAATGTGAACGTTCCAAACGTAGTTACTCCTAATAACGATGGCTTGAACGATGCTTTGTATTTTAAAAACCTTGAACAGTTCCCAAACAGTTCGTTGACCGTATTTAATCGCTGGGGGCAAATTGTATTTCAAAGTAGCAATTACAATAATGCTTGGGTTCCGGACGTAAGTGATGGCGTTTATTATTTCATTCTGGAATTACCGGAAAGTAAGAAGTTCAGCGGATACTTTCACGTTTTTAAAAATAAGTAAACGTTATTTTTTACCCTGAGTTTATTTTATTTTAAAATCTAAATACTCATTCTCATACCGAGTGTTAGGTTCTTGCTCTCCGTTGGAAAGTGCCGATACTTTTTTCCTCAGAAAAGGAATCATTTCATCTAAATATATAAATTTGTCTCTGTCCAAATCTGCTTCCATAGTTTTTAGTCCGTTAAGAAAGCAATAAGTAAACAGTCCGTTTTTTAATTCTGAACTCTCCATAGCAAAATCCGATCCGGCAGTAGCAGTAAGAATAGTTGCGCCCGATACTGTGTTCAATTCTGCAAACATTTTATTAATAAGTCGTGCCGTTTTCTTTATTCGGGAATTTTGACCTACCCCATTGCCACTACTTCTAAAAGTAATTGCTCCCTCACCCTCGTTGCTAACTTTTACAACCGTTGCATCTTCTTTCATCAGCTCTCCACTGTGACAGCTATCCATAATCAATAACTTTTTAAAAGGTAATATCTCAGAAAACAACTTTTCAATTGATTCAATTGTAATTCCATTTTTCTCAGGGGCATTGAAATCCAAATCGTGCACTGCAAAATAATAATCAAGATTCTTGTCAAGTACGCCATGCCCGGCCATGAAAATAATTACCTGATCATTCTCCTTTGCGTTTTTTAGAAAATCCTTAATCTTTTTTAAGCAATTTATATCTACTTCACTATTCTTGAGTACAAGCTTGTGCTTATGTGCAAATGATCCCTTGTCGTTTCCTATTGCATTTGTAAAATCTTCTGCGTCTTTTGCGGCATAACGTAAATTATAGCCACTCATCTTATACTCTGAAACTCCGATGGCAACAATATAAATATCCGGAATGAATCCGTCTTCCATCATCCTCTTAACTTTTAAAATTTCTATTGCAGATTGACGACCTTCCTTATCAAAAACGCTGATTTCAACCAAATTATCGCCATGTGACAATAGTAAATTCAGTGTAGTGTCCATTGAATTCTTTTTTCCGAGCTGTAAATTTTTTATACCGTAAATCGGAACCTTATTGACCCTAACCATCAACTCACTTAGCAAACTTTTACTTTTTAACGACAAACTAAGTTTTAAATCTCTTTGAACTAAAATAACAGGAACACTTTCACGATTATTTATAGCAACTGTTGGGCGCTCCGATTGGTTAATGCCTTGCATTTGTTTCGAATATTTATTTTTCCTTTTCTCGAATGCTATCTTATACAACTCTATCAATGAGGTATCCCCATACGGGGTTTTTGAAAGTATCTTTTCCGGACGGTTGTATTGCAAATCATATTGATCAACAGGATAAATTTTTCCCTGATCCTCTATCGAAAACAATTTGGTCATAAATTTTCCTCCAAAGTAAAAGTTGTCATCAGTAAAGGGCAAATCAACCGACCTGTCTCTTACACTTAAAAAAGAAAAAAGCTTTTCGAATTTAGGATATGAATATAATGTGAAAACGTAATCTCCGTTTAAAACCAATATGTTTTTACCATCAGGAGTAAAATCAAATGCTTGGATGCCTGAAGGCTCTTCCGGCAGGCGTTGCAATTCTTTTCCATTGTCAATATCAAGTATGCGAATCTGATTCTGGTTTGCCAAGCAGACCACTTTTTTTTCTTCGGGGTCAGGCGAAATAACAATTCCTTCAAATTCAGTTTCCACCTTAAAATCCTTTTCCATTTTCCCTGTTTTAAGATTCCACTTCACAAACCTATTGGAGGAATAAGGTGTTTCGTAAAAGTATTTTTTATCCTTTGTAATAAAGCCACTGCTAGGGCTATACTCTCCCGATTTAATTTTTTGAAAAATTTTCCCGCTACCTGTATCATAAAAATATATTGTTCCGTTTGAACCATACACTGCCAAATATTCTCCATCAGAGGATTCATCCAGATAACTTACAACTGTATTAAACGATTTTAGAGAGGAGTCACACCATTTTTTTTTGAGGTCATCTTCATTGAGGCAGAGTAGAGTATACCCTCCGTGAACTATAAATATATTTTTCTTTTTTCCCGAAATAATGTGCGTATTTATTTCCGTAGAAAAACATAATGATTTAACAGGCTTAAGCATATCATCTCCATAAATCTCATAGCATTTTTGGTCGGCTCCATCAATAAGAGCTATCTTTTTTCCATCTTTAAGATAATATACTTGCTCAAACGCTTTACCTCCAAAGGGAGTTCTAGGAATAGAAACTCCTTCCTTAAGTGAAAACTCATGTATGTTACTTCCCCCAAGTAAAATACGTGTTGAGTCAGGAGAAAAACTAAACGTTGTGATCATATCCGCATTCATTTCTATTTCTGATTTTGATATGAATCGATCCGGCAGAGTCAAGACTGTTTTCAGCTCCCATAAATACATTTTTACAAGCTGATGAATAGAAATTATTTGTGTTGCATTTTGAACGGGAATAAACTGTGTTACGTAACCCGCTTTCTTAGGCAAATCATACACAGCTTCATCCAATTTATTTTTGCTTCTTGTTAGATGTACGAACTTTAAATCATTTTCCTTACCGGAAACAAGTAAAAAACTATCTCTGTAAAAACCCGGCTTTGAAAAGGAACATGATAAAATATGATATTTCCCGTCCTCGTTGTAAAAATTATACGGCACGCTGTATGTACCAATCTCTTTGCCCTGTGGAAAACTATAAGCTGAAACAGTTCCGGGTGTAGTATAAGATACAATAGAGTATTTAGAATTAAAGGATATGTCCAACAATAAATCTCCGACAGGAGCAACATTTATTTCAGACAAATCATTTGCATTAAAAATATGCTGAGTACTATCACTGCAACCAACAATTAATATTTCTCCCCCATTCGATTTACAGTATGCCATTGAAATACCGTAGGCTCCATTAATCTTTTTGTATCTGATCCTATTAAGTTCCCTGTCATAAAGTCTAATAGAACTATCTGCGCAAATTGTTGCAAGTTGATTTCTTTCATTAATGAATTGTAGCCTAAAAAAACCGGTATCATTTTCTTGAATTCGCTTTTCTACCTTTCGTGTTTTTGAATTCCATTTCAATAAACCTCCAACATAATCACCCGTATAAAAATGCTCGTTATCGCTATCCCATTTAATATCCATGATAATACTCTGGGTCGCAAAAACAGGAGCAAAATGTCTTCCTGATTTTAAATCCCAAATTAAAATTTTTCTGTCGTATCCTCCGGTAACTAGTGTCCTTCCGTCGGGTGAAACAGAACCCGTAAAGGTTGCACTATGACCTGACTGAATTAGTAGCTTAGGAGATTGTGGATGTAAAAAATTAAATAAGAAGTTTATAAAAAACGTTAACACTACAGTTATTGAACGAAAGTAATTTTTCATGAAATAAAAATACGAAAATTAATAAAATGTGTTTTGCATAAATGACAATTGTCAGAAACATTATTTTTTAATTTCTTATTTTAGAGTTCTAAAATTTCAAAGATGAAAATCAGCAACTACGAAGAGTATCAAAAAGCATACAAGCAATCTGTTGAACAACCTGAAACATTTTGGAAAAATGTTGCTGAAAATTTTTTCTGGCGCAAAAAATGGGACAAGGTTCTTGATTGGAGTTTTTCTGATTATTCGGTTAAATGGTTTTTAAATGCTGAACTCAACATCACTGAAAACTGCCTTGACTGTCATCTTGAAAAGTACAGCAATAAGCCGGCAATCATTTGGGAACCTAATGATCCTAATGAAAAAGGAAAAACACTTACCTATAAAGAATTGTTCGAAGAAGTTTGCCGTTTCGCAAATGTTTTAAAAAACAATGGCGTTAAAAAAGGAGATAGAGTATGTATTTACCTCCCAATGATTCCGGAATTAGCAATATCGGTTCTCGCTTGCGCAAGAATTGGGGCGATTCACTCGGTAGTGTTCGGTGGGTTTTCATTCAGCTCACTTGCCGACAGAATTCATGATGCTGATTGCTCATTAGTGGTTACATCAGACGGAGGCTTCAGAGGCGCTAAAGATATTCCACTAAAAAGTGTAGTTGATCAAGCATTGGAAACATGTCCTTCAGTTAAAAAAGTTTTGGTGGTTAAGAGAACAGGTATAGAGGTGAAAATGAAAGCAGATAGAGATGTTTGGTTGAGTGAAGAATTAAAAAAAGTTAACTCAACCTGTTTGGCGGAAGTAATGAATTCAGAAGACATGTTATTCATTCTCTACACCAGTGGCTCAACAGGAAAACCAAAAGGCGTGGTACACACAACCGGAGGTTATATGGTTTACACAGCATATACTTTTCAGAATGTGTTTCAGCCGAAGGAAAACGATATTTACTGGTGTACTGCAGATATCGGCTGGATAACGGGGCACTCTTATTTGGTTTATGGTCCTCTGCTCAACGGTGCAACCACCTTAATGTTTGAAGGAATTCCTACATATCCGGATGCGGGAAGATTCTGGCAAGTGATTGATAAATACAAGGTCAACATTTTTTATACTGCACCAACCGCAATACGTTCGTTGGAAGCATTGGGATTAGATTATGTAAAGCCATACAAATTAGATTCGCTCAGGGTGCTTGGAACAGTTGGTGAACCCATCAACGAAGAAGCTTGGAATTGGTATGATAAAAATATTGGAAAAGGAAAGTGTCCGATAGTTGATACCTGGTGGCAAACAGAAACCGGAGGCATCATGATTTCTCCACTGGCTGGAATTACAAAAACAAAACCGGGTTTCGCAACCTTACCACTACCTGGAGTACAACCTGTAATTGTAGATGAAAAAGGAAATGAATTACACGGCAATGGCGTAGAAGGAAGACTTTGTTTTAAATTTCCCTGGCCATCCATCATCAGAACAACTTATAACAATCATGAGCGCTGTAAGGAAACCTATTTTTCCACCTTTAAAAATTATTACTTTACGGGTGACGGATGCAGAAGAGATGAAGACGGGTACTACCGCATAACGGGTAGAGTAGACGATGTGATTAAAGTTTCAGGCCACCTTTTGGGGACAGCTGAGATTGAAAATGCAATCAATCAACATCCGGATATTGTGGAAAGTGCTGTAGTTGGTTTTCCTCATGAAATTAAAGGCTGGGGAATATATGCTTTCGTAATAAATGATAAAAACAGAAACGACACAGAACAACTTAAAAAGGAAATTGTTGAGTCGGTTAACAAACACATGGGGCCTATTGCAAAGCCGGATAAAATTCAAATTGTAGCAGGATTACCAAAAACTAGAAGCGGAAAAATCATGAGACGAATTCTTAGAAAAGTAGCAGAAGGCGATTTAACTAGTCTTGGTGATACCTCAACCCTACTCGATCCGAGTGTAGTAGATGAAATAATAAAGGGAAAAGTGAATTAAAATGCTTAGGGTAAAAAATTTAAAAAGAAAAATATTTTAACCCCTTAATTCATCCAGTAACTCGTTTAAAAGTTTAACTTTTGATTTGGATAAATTTTTAAATGTATCAATTGTTATATCGTCAATAAAGTCTAAATCTTTTAAAATAGTCAATCCTTTATCAGAAATGCTGGCGTTTATACTTCGTCTATCTTGAGGACAAATCTCTCTTTTAGCGTAACCCTTAGCAACCAATTTGTCTAAGATTCTGGAAGTGTCACTCATTTTATCTAGCATCCTTTCCTTAATGTATTTGAGTGAACAAGGATTTGGATTCTGTCCTCTTAGAATTCTAAGCACATTATACTGCTGATGTGTTAAATCTATCCCTTTAAAAAAATGTTCGTATTTAGAATTTAACCAATTAGAAGTAAACAAAATGTTGATGGCCAGTTTTTGCTGTGGCGTCTTAAAATTTTTTTGGTATATTTCTTCCTCAAGTTTCATAAAAAACTTCCGTTTCAAATTATTTTCAAAACGGAAGTTAGTCAAAAAAATTATGCTTTATTCAGCTCAATATTGATGTCAATCTTAACCTCATCACTTACAATAACTCCTCCTGACTCAAGCGCCATATTCCATGTTAGACCAAAATCTTTACGATTGAGTGTGCCTGTAACCTTGAAGCCGTTTTTAATATTTCCGTATGGGTCTTTCATAACCTTAGATGCTCCTACAGCTGTTAAGGTTACTTTTTTGGTCACGCCATGCATTGTAAGATCTCCGGTTAAGATATAGGTTGTTTTACTCTTACCGCTTTGCTTCATGCTAATTGATTTAAAAGTAATCTTTGGGTATTTTGCCGCATCAAAAAAATCGGCACTCTTTAAATGACCATCTCTTTTGTCGTCTTCGGTATTTATGGAAGCAACATCGGCTGTGAACTCAATCTTTGCGTCTGTAAAATCCATCTCAGATTTAGAAATTACACTTCCTTCATAAACTTTAAACTTTCCTTCAGTTTCGCTCACCATTAAGTGTGTAACCGAAAACCCCAATTTAGAGTGAGATCCGTCAACTTTCCAGTTAACTTGTGCGTTGGCAGAAATCATATACAATGATGTTGCTGCTGTAATTAATAGTTTTTTCATGTTTTATTTTTTATTCCGCAAATATATGTTATAACATCTGTTGTTGCAACATTTATTTTAATGTTGGTTGTTAAAATTTTCAATATAAGATAACATTAGGGTGAGATGCGTCTTGGTTTTTGTCCTAGTTCTAAATATTTGTGCCTAAACTTATAGCAATACATATAAAACAAGCCTAGTTGTAATTTTAGCAAAAGCGAATTTTGTGTTAACTTTACAATTAAGTTTATTAATACCCTCATGAAAAAAAAATTACTTTACATTTTTTCCCTCTTCATTTTTTCGTTGAATGCTCAGGACTATTCCTGGCTCGGAAAAAAGCTAGATTACTCAGACACACTCAGGCTTTGTGACATTTATAAAAACATGAAGGAAGCAATGGTTGCTCCTGAAAAAGTTGAGTGCCTTCAACTTGTAGTTGAAAAATCAGGGAACAATTACAAGCAGTTCTGTGATAATTTGTCAAAATTCATAAACCTTAGGAAACTGGTCATCATTAACAGTCCCGGATTAAACTTGGATATTCCTGCGGAGTTATGGAACCGAAGCAAAATGGAATATCTAATGTTGGATGGGTTTTGGGATGAATCAGTTACAGGTATTGAAAAAATGAGTAATCTAAAATTTTTATCTCTGGATGGTTTTGCATTAAAAAAGTTTCCAAATGAGGTTTTAGCTTTGAAAAAACTTGCGGTACTCGATCTTTCAATGAATCTAATCTCAGAACTACCTCAGGAAATATCACAGATGACTGCGCTTCGGGAATTAGAACTTACCAATAATTGTTTCACTGAAATTCCTGAACAAATCGGAAACCTCTCCAGCATCGAATACTTTATCATGAATAACGCAGATTTCGGAGGCCCTATACCTCCTGGTGTTAATAACGTTTGTCTTAATTCGTTTTCAAAATTTCCTGAAGTGTTTTCTAAAACAACAAAATTAAAACACGCAAGTATTTTTTTTCATGAACATGTTGACCCTGCGTTAAAGAAAAAAATTAAATCTACCTATAAGAAAATTAAATTCTCATAAAAAAAATTTCACGGTAACAACATGGCTTCAAAATTGAAATACAAGTTTTTATCGCCTCTTAAAAAAATATCTTTTTTTGTTTTAATAATTTTCTTTTTCGCATTCTTTCAGACAACAAACGCTCAGCTCATCATCAAAAATTTTGTTGCACAGCCCGCCAACTCTTCGCAGATGTTAGTCTCGTGGACCGTAGGGGCAGGCTCTACAACATGCGCAGATCTTCAGCTTTTCTGGAGTACCGATAGTTTTAACACAACATCAAGCTGGATACATACCTTACCGGGTATGTGCGGACTAACCGGGGCTGATGAAAGCTACTATTATCAGCACAACAACCCCGACACGCATGGAAAAAACTATTACCGCCTTAAATCATTTGGTTCAAATGTGAGCCCAATAATTGTTTACAATTTTGGTGAAGACAACGGGGAATACATCATGATTCCCAACCCGATTAATGCTTTTGGTGGAGTCCTCACATTTAAAAATCCTGACAATGATCTCTGGGTACTCGATATCTGTAATGCGAATTGCACCGTCAGATATATGTTCCCAAATATTTACAATCCTAATGTAGAACTGCCCGGCAGTTTATTTGAAAACGGGATTTATTTTTTCCGTCTTTACAGCGCAAGCGGGAATCTAATAAAAGGAAAATTTATTGTAGCGAAAGACTGAGCTGTTTTAGGACTCAACCAGTAAACTAAATTTTATTAAATAAAACTATACTCTAATTCCAATTATTGTTATGTTATCTACTTGTTCCAGGTCGCCTTTCCAATTGATGAAGGTTTGTTCCAATAATTTCTTTTGTTCTGCAATAGGTAATTGTGAATTCTGCTTTATTAACTCCCGCAATTTCTTACTCATAAACTTCTTGCCTTTTGGTCCTCCAAACTGATCAGAGAAGCCATCTGTATTTAAAGTTTTAAAATCGTGAACGCAAAGACTTGCATCCATCCCGTCCCTACCTCCATCCTCACTTCCATCTTTTTTTAATCTATCAATAATTATTTGTATTGTTACATTCAAAATTTCTGCAGGCTCGTGATAATTTTCTATGGCTCTTTCAAGAGATGTAGTATTTAGTAAGCACATAATTGCACCGGGAACACCGCACCCTGTACTATCTGCCGTACATATAACAAAGTTTTTGTAAATTCTGATTAGCGCTTTTTTTTCAATTTGATAACTATTAAAAATAAAAAACTAACTAAAACCAACAATATAATAGTTGTAAAGGCTCCAATTGCAATCGCCTTTTGTCTTCCGTTTTCCACACTTAATATCCTGTTTTCTTTTTCCTTCTTCTCTGCTTCATACTTTGAAGACATTTCAATTATTATTTTATCTCTATTTCTTAAAAACATTGTATCTCGGCTTGTCGACATCAAGACTTGGTATTCGAGGGCTCTTTCAAAGTCCTTTTTCTCTCGGTAGATCTGCACATAAGCGGAGTAAATTTCTATCAGATCTTCAAAGTTTTTAGTTTTCTCAGCAATAAACTTGCTGCTATCTAAAAAAGTTAATGCTTCTTTTTGCATTTTTTGCGCTTGATAAAGATTGGCAATATTAAAGTATGCAATTACCAGACTATGCTGATCCTTCATTTTCTTTGCATATATTAGGTGCTCATTAAAATTTGCCAAGGCCCCAGCATATCTTCCCAGATCTTGAAAAACGACCCCTACATTGTTCAATGCCTCTGCCACGCGGAAGTCATCCTTGCTGATTTTAAAAAGCTCTAGGGCATTCTGAAAATAATTAAGTGCCTTTATTAAGTCGCCGATTTTATAATGTATTGAGCCCAAATGAGTAAAAACTTCTGCCTTCCGAGAATTAAACTTTGGTTGATTACATAAGGTCAAAGCTGCATCAAATTGCTTAAGTGCTTTCTCATTTAGTCCCTGTAGTTTATAGATGTGGCCAATGTTCCCAAAAATCGAAATTAACGCGCTTGTATCATTTAACTTTTGTGATAATTTCTCCGAATCGTAATAAAATTGTAGCGACTTAATATAATTACCCTTTTCAGTTTGAATTACACCGAGATAATTCAAAAACTCTGCACTTTCCTTTTCTTGCTGATTTCTCCTGGCTAATTCCAGTCCTATTTTTGAATAAAACTCCGCCGAATCATTATTGGTGTAAAGGTAATTGTGCGCAATATTCAGTAGCAATTTTATCTTTTCATTGTTTTTATTTGTTTGCCGAAGTGTTTTTTTTAATGAATCCGGGTTATCGGCTAAAATAAAATTAGCACAAAACAGAACTTGTATAAAGACTAAGTGTTTAAACCAAATTTT
The DNA here is from genome assembly GCA_046302135.1 of Bacteroidota bacterium. Classification (GTDB taxonomy): domain Bacteria; phylum Bacteroidota; class Bacteroidia; order B-17B0; family Aurantibacillaceae; genus AM-1111. The sequence goes on from JBKCIQ010000133.1 coordinate 15,181, forward strand.
AGATTTAGGAGAAAATAATTCCAAATATTTGCATCTTCGCATACAACAAAATTAAATTTTTTTAGCAATAGAAATTATTTCAGCAAGACCATCTACAAATAAGCCAGGATTAATCAATGTAGTAAATGAAGACGACAATACACCAAATGGTGAAACTGTAAACTACATTGAAAGAAGCACTGCCAATGTTAAAGGCCTCGTTGAGTTCGACATTTCGGACGCGGACGGTATGGCAATTAATATAAAAGTTATTCGCCCAGTTGTCTGAAAAACCTTCGCGCTTCGACAGGCTCAGCGCTCAGCACTCTGTAAATTGATTTTGGTTTACTTATTACTATTTTTCTGGTATTAAAGAATTGACATCCAGGATTTGTAAATAATTTGGTGATAATTTGATAATTATTACTTTTCACCAAGCGCGAAGATTTCTTCTGCCTTCATCTTTTAGGCAACTTCACTACATTCGAAGACCAATTTAAATACTCAGCAATTCTGGAAGCAAGATAATACGGCATATTCAATAAATTATATTTTTTTCTAGCGATAGTTTTAACTTTCGTTATATTAAATTCTTCTGTACGAAAATTAGGGTAATTTTTATAAATTGTTTTTATATAATAATGGTAATTTGTTAGATGTTTTGTTTTAAAATTAGGGTAATTTATTTGAGTATGAATTTATTCTCCTCGAAAAAAGTAAAATAAATTTTCCTATAATCAGCTCTTAAAAAGATTGCTAGCTGAATAAAAACTTTCGCACTTCGGCAGGCTCAGCGCTCGGTACTCGACTTTGTTTTACTGAATCACTATTTTCTTGAGTGAACTTCTCTCTCCATTAACACTCAAAAAGTAAATTCCACTTTCTATTCCTTCTAGGGAAATTTGTAATTGCTTACCACTAACGTTAAAGGTTTGTATAGAACGACCGCTTGCATCAAATAGAGTTACTGAATTGATTTGTTTCTCATTTTAAACAATATTTACTTTTCCATCTGAAGGGTTTGGAAAAATATTTAACTCGTTGTTTTGAAAATCATTATTTAGACCTGTTGTTACTGAACCGTTGTATAAATTAGTGATTTCCTGCTGCGTTAATGCACGAGTCCAGATGCCGATATCATCGAGTTTTCCATTATGGTAAGAAACATTATCCGGAAATTTCCCAAATAGTAAGTCAAAGTTGTTGGATATTAGGGTTCCTGTACTTCCAAGCGTTCCATTACAAGACGAAGTTAGTAGGCCGTTTGCATAAAAGTTTAATGTGGTTCCGTCCCATGTTCCAACTGTATGTATCCAAGATAGTGTATCGCCATTATTAGAGCCACAATAAATATTGCAATTATTACAACCTCCTGTTGGCGGATCATTGTTTATTGCGATTGACATCAGCGTTGAACCTGACTGACCTGTTGACAAGTGGTATGAATACGTGTTATTTGAAAGTCTAGCTTTTGAAACAAACGCCATCGGTAAGTTGTTGTTTTTATAAACCCAAGCAGATATCGTAAACGATGAATTTAAATTTAATTGTGGAGATGAAATCACTGAAATATAATTGCTAATCCCATCCAAACTATAAGCGCAGTTTACATTCCCGTTTCTGTCATTAGTGAGCGTCGCCCCATTAACCGTTCCATTATTTCCATTCCCACTTTCATCATTTGCGTTACCATTAAAAGGCCACCAACCAGCCAAACCATTGGTGGGCACGTAAGACGGAACAGTCTGTGCCACGTTAACAAAAGGCAAGGCGGCTATTACAATTAATAAAAAAAATTTCATGATATAAATTTTTAAGTGTATTATTTTCTTTACGGCCACAAATGTAGCAAAATAATCATTTAAAGACATATTAACTCGTTTTATGGTGTTTTTAGAGAAGCGCGGCTGTTTTAGTTAGAGAAAAATTGTTGCTAAAGATGTATTAAGTTTTAGCTTTAAGAAGAGTTAAATCGATACGATTTGATATAATTAGATATGATAACGATACGTAATATTTGATTTTATCTGCTAAGGCAAAAACTAAACTGCTTTTATTAAAACTATTCTTTGCATATCTCAGTTGAATTTGCCCGATTTATATTTCTGCACCATTATACCCCTCCGCTATCATCCATTTTTCACGTAATCTAAATGCAGGAATGGTTTGCCTTCTGGCTTTGTTGGCCACTATATTGGGTTTTATTTTATTTTGTGAAGACCACATAGCAAGGGGAATTATTTTTTTTGCCGTCAGAATAGTGATGCGTTTGTGTAAGGACTCCTGCAAGAGCAAAGCAAATAATTGTGTAAAACCACCAAACTTCATAGTGGTAGAATAGTTATTGAAAAGCGGATAATATTCCGTGTGTTTACTTTTATTTTGAATGATGATGGGCGGAAATCCTGCATTCATCAATTGTAAATTAATCAGCACTCTGCCTATGCGTCCATTCCCGTCAACGAATGGGTGAATGTTTTCAAACTCTGCGTGAAATCGTGCAATACTTTCTAAAAAATATCGGCTTTTATTTTTGCTGTAGTCATCCACCAACTCTTGCAAGAGTGTGTGCACAAATTTTGGATTTGCACCCAAGTGATTACCAACCCTAACCCATTCTTTACCGCTGCGAAAACGTCCCGCAATCTTGTCATCAATTCCCGAAAGTAAAATTTTATGTAAACTTAAAATTAGTTTTACGCTAAGTTTATTCGATTTGTTCTTCAGTAATGTTTCGGTCAACGTTGCCAGGTTTTTAGCTTCGTAAATCTCACGCACATTTACTTTACGATTTAAATCGCCACCTGCCAATATTTTCTCTGTGTCTTCCAATGTAAGCGTTGAGTTTTCTATGGCGTTTGAGTTGTAAACCATTTCCGGAATTTCAACAATGGCAATTTCATTCAGCAAAGTTTCTTTACCCTTAAACAGCTTAAGGTATTGCTTTTGCAAAGCCTCAATTTTAACTTTTGTGGTTTGGTTAATCAATTTTTCGACTTTTATTTATCGTGAAAACATATATAAATATACAACTTTTCACGGTAAGTTATGGGTATAATTTGACTTTTAGATTATATCAATTAGAAAGACAAAAATGATACGATTTGATACATTTAGATACGATAACTATACGAAAAGCATCAGAAAAGCAAAGCAACTAAAATTCTGTCGAAATAAATTGCTATTGAAAAAGTAAAAAACGGAGGATAAAATTATCCGTTGAGGGCTTCTGCACCCGCAACGATCTCCAAAATTTCTTTGGTAATGGCGGCCTGACGTGCTTTGTTATAAGTGAGGCGAAGATCGCGCAGCATTTCTTTTGCGTTATCAGTCGCCTTATGCATTGCGGTCATACGCGCCCCGTGTTCAGCGGCATTGGAATCTAATAGTGCCTTATATAACTGTGTCTTCAATGAGCGTGGAATCAAATCGGAAATGATGAAGTTCACATCCGGAGAAAAAATGTAATCCTGTTTCTTCTCACTTACGGTTGAGGATTTTTTCTCTGCAGACTGAACCGGTAAAAATTGTTCTGCTTGCGT
>JBKCIQ010000134.1:0-9731 GCA_046302135.1 Bacteroidota bacterium
TTTTCATTTTCATCAATAAGAAGTAATGTGTATTTATGATTCTTAATTGAATCTATTTTTCTTTTCGAAAAATATCTGAAAGTTTCTAAAGAATTTCCAGCACTTGCTAAAAATTTCTCAAGCAAAGCGAAATCTTCGATAGATATATTTATAAACTTCAGCAAAATTTATTTTTCTATATGAATACCGAATTGTAGGGCTTCATCTTTATAAATATCTCTTAGTAATTTTTTTCCTATTACAAAATTTAATTCCTTAGGTAATATACCACACGCAGGACGTTTGTATCCTAAATTTAGTTCTTGAATTATTGTACCAGCTTTTAAATCTTCACGTGCTACTAGACTCCTTCTCATACCGTAGGTGTTTTTCTTTTCATTCTCTGAGGGTGTTTTTATTCCGTTTCCAAAAGCCTTTTCAATTTGTCTGATTCCATAAATTAACTCTTGAAATTCCTTGGGTTCAAGACTTGAAGAATGATCGGGTCCAGGCATATCCTTATCTAATGTAAAATGTTTTTCTATTACTTCGGCACCCATAGCTACTGCCGCGAAACATGCATAGTTGTTTGGAACATGGTCTGAATATCCAACTCTTATCTTCAACTTTTCACGCATAGTAATCATAGCCTTTAAATTTGTATCTTCAATTTTAGAAGGGTAATCAGTATTGCATTGAAGTAAAATAATATCATTGTTTCCTGTTTCACGTATTGCATTAATTCCATCTTCAACTTCCTTCATTTCACACATTCCGCTACTAACAATCATTTGTTTACCTAGTTTTGCGACATATTTTAAAAAAGGTGTTTCGGCCATTTGCCCACTTGCAATTTTAAATGCTCTTACATTTAAGTCATTTAATAAATCTGCGTCTTCAGGATTGTACGGAGTGGATAAAAATTCTATTCCTATTTTTTCGCAGTGCAATTTAATCTTTATGAAGTCTTCTTTCTGAAGTTCTAACTTCTTCAGCATTTCAAATTGACTCTCTTTAGAGTCTGTTACCTTTAATTGGTATTGTGCTTTAGGAGAATTGTTTGTAACGATTTGTTCGGCCTTAAAGGTTTGATATTTTACACAATCAGCACCGATTTCTTTAGCTTTATCTGCCAACTGTAGTGCCAATTCAATGCTTCCATTGTGATTTACACCTGCTTCTGCAATGATAAATACCTGTTTCATTTTTTTCTGAATTGCTTTAATCCAAGAAATCCAAATCCGCCGACGATTATTAGATAATATGTGCAAACACCTGCAAAAGAAATTTTCTCACCTGTTATATAGCTTTTTGGTTCAAATTTAAATTCAATCTCATGTTTACCGGATGGAATCATCATTGCTCTTAAGATATAATTAGCGCAAACATGCGGTGAGAGTTGTCCATCAATGTAAGCGTTCCAACCTGCAGGATACCATATTTCTGAAAATACTACTAACTGATTTTTTTTACTATCGAAGTTGTATTTGAGATAATTTGGTTGATATTCTGTAAGATTTATGTTTGCAGGTTCTCCCGGTGAAACTTTTTCCCAACCCTTTAATTCATTTTTGAATTTTTTCTCGTTTATTACCGCCGTAACTTTAGTGTTGATATTTCCGGTCCAAACCACTTCAGAATCTGCATTAGGTGCCCATTGAATCTGACTGACTGACCACGCGTTACCGTTTGATGATTTATTTAAAAAAGGTTTATTACCAATATTTTTCTGAGTAATTACGTAACGCGTATTTAGCATGTTAATTATTGGACAGCTTCTGTTTAAGTATTCAGTTGCAACAGAATCACTTATTCCCGCATCAGCTACCTGTGTAGCAATTGATAACTCTTTATCTAAATGAAATTCTCTTAGTTCCTGGAATCTCTTAAGTTTAGCACCATGGTAACCTCCAACTGATTTATGAAAATATGAAACGGTTGAATTGTTGAATGTGTTGACAGCTGTACTTGCAACTCTAAAATTTTTACCGTTTTTATCATTAAGTATGAAATTATCTGACGGACTTTGTATAAATTCTGCTTCATCATTTTTTTCTTTATAACTGTTTTCATTAATGTATCTGTTGTTAATTGACCACAAATCAATAAGGATCAACAATCCAAGTCCACCAAGTGTTAGGTAGTTTGGAATTGTTCCATTGATACATAGAAAAACCAGGATTGCAGCGGCCATAACAAAACCTAATGATCTAAGCACGTCTGATCTGAAAACTGAAATTCTGGGTTTCTCAAGTTCAGGTAGAAACTGTTCGTAACCCACCATGTATTGTTTAACCTGTGGATTAATTTTTTGATTTATTTCAAATGTTGATGATTTTGGATTTTGTGATTTTTCTCTCTCTATAAGTTCGCTTCTAACACTTTTTTCATATTCAGCAACTGATTCCTTTTGGGAATGAAATGTATTAAATAATCTAGGTGCGATCAGAAAAAGAATTAGAAAAAAACCAATAGCAGAGGTCGAAATAATTAGCCCTTTTTTATAATTGATGGGAGATTCATTGTTTTTTTGCTGTTGATTAGGATTATTCCTATTGATTAAAATTTCGTTTAATGCAAGTGCAGACAATAGCGGAATTACAAATTCAGCTACAACAAGTAGCATCGAAACTGCTCTGAATTTATTGTAATATGGAAAATTATTAAAAAACCATTCCGTTAAAAAAGGAAAATTTTTACCCCATGATAGTGCGAGTGAAAAAATTAAACCTAACAGCAGGGCCCATTTAATAGGGTTTTTAGTATAAAAGAACGCAGTTAAGGCCAAAAAAATCATAATTGCTCCGGCATAAACAGGCCCTGAAGTAAAGGGTTGATCTCCGAAATAAATATTATTGGAGGCAATATTATCATAATATTGAGCGTCAATTTCCGATAGTGTTTTTTCAGAAACGTTATCAGCTATTGAACCGGTTGCACCTCCTTTAAAGTTAGGAACCAATAAGGTAAAACTTTCACCAACGCCGTAGCTCCAATCAGTTGCATAGTCAAGTGGTAAACCTGAATTATCATTGTTTTTTGTTTTATCAGCTTTTATTGTTAGCTCTGAGGGTCCACGAGTAGTGTATTTTCCGTATTCAGCTGTTGTCCAAAGACTGCTGACATTTGGAGCTATTCCTATTCCTAATGCTAAGATCAATAACCCTGATGATTTTAAAAAGTCTGGAATTCTTTTTTCTTTTACACAAACGATTGCTTCAGATATTATTACTAGAGCAAAAAGTAAGAACATATAATATGTTATTTGAGGATGGTTAGCATAGATTTCTAGTCCCATAAATAATGTAGTTAAAATAAATCCTAGAATCCATTTTCTCTTATAAAGTAGTATTATTCCTCCGAATAGGGGAGGGGCATATGCAATTGCTATTGCCTTTGTGTTATGCCCTGCTTCTATAATAATGAAGAAATAAGAAGAAAATGCAAAACCAATGGAGCAAATAAGTCCAATCCAGGGGTCAATATTAAGGCAAAGCATCAAAATGAAAAATCCGATCATGTAAAGAAAAACCATACCTAATGGTTGCGGTAGGTATAATTGCATTAATGAATTAGTGAAACCTAAGGCTCTGTTGGCATAATGTACAGATATCTGATATGCAGGCATACCACCAAACATTGAATTAGTCCATAATGCCTCCGTTCCTGTATTTCTCCTAAAGTCTTGAACTTCTTTTGCAGCACCTTTAAAGTTCATAACGTCACCTTGGTTAAGTACTTTTTCACCACTTAACCCATGTCTGAAAAATATTAGATTTATAACTAAAAAAATTGCAATACTAGATGTTATCGCAATTAATAATTTATTATTGATTTTCATTTGTTTATGATGTGTTTAACTAAATTACTTTTTGATCTCTTCAAAGTCAAAGTATTCACCTTCATCCATAAATGGTTTCTTTGGTGTCGATTTATTTTTACCTGCTGAATTTTTTTCTTCGCCTGTTGTATTTTGGTAAAATTTAAACTCATTTTTTTGAACGTAAACTCTTTTTGGCTTTGAAAAAAATGACCAAATCTTCCAAATAAGCCAAGTTAAAAATATTGTCCATAAAACATCTTTCATGAATGATATATTAATTTTATTTTAAACATATTAATGATGATCTTGGCTAGAGTGATTTGAATTAAGTGAAAACTGATATCTAAAAGCGAGACTCGGACTCGCAGGCCAAAAAGGCATACGCTTCTGAGACGTACATGTATACTAGTTCCACATTCCGAGCAATAAAGAACTGAACAAATTTAATAATAGAATCTCATAAAATGACGTGGTGTTGTAAATAATGAATCAAAAAAAACGACCCTACTCGAGGGTCGTAAACAAAAACATAAAACCTAGGATGAATTATTAAACTAAGACTCTTTGAACTTCATAACACTTTACCTCACCACCGGTCTCAAGCAATTCGGACTCTAAGGTAACCAGTCCAACTTTTTTAACCTGATCTTTGGAAAGTGGCTTTACAGGATACCATCTTTCTTCGTCATTCAATTTAAGGTCTACTTCTTTATTTGCTAAAATTTGATTCAGTTGCTTTTGCGTAAGAAAGACTACTCCTTGACCTTCTTCCTCCGTTTCTTCAATAAGTACGTTACCCACTAATTGTAATTTAGGAACATCAGGTTTATATTTAAACTGTAGGTCTTGATTTTGGTTCATCTCCACGTAGTCAATTCCGGTTATATGAATAAGGTTCATTTATTTTTTAATTTGACTACAATTTTAATAATTTCAAATTGTTTTTTACAATTAAAAATGAGTTTTTTACAAAAAATATTTTTTTAAACAATAATAAATTCTTAAAAGGTTGTATTATAGAGTTTTACAACTTATTGTTTAATAACCATTTTAATGTAATTATCGGGACCGGATGTAATTTTAATAGAGTAAATTCCTGGTATTAGGCCTGAAATGTCAATTGGGTCTTTCGGGTTTAAAGATTTGAAAAACAAAACAGCTCTTCCGCTTAGATCAATAATAGTTACAGTTTCAACTTTTGCAATTTTGTTTTCGAAGTTGAGATAAATATAGTTATTTGATGGATTTGGAAAAATAGTGATACCGGAAGGTTCAGAATGATTTTCATTTAACCCAACCATATTGCAACTTACAGGATTATTCAATAATCCTGACCTATATGTATTTAAAAATGACCACATTCTGTTTTTTTGCCCTTTGGTAAACATAGTCATACATCCATCTTTTGAATAATCCATATAATTCTCTACCATATCTGGAGGGTCTATGCCTAATTGAGCCCAATATGGATTTTCAAAATTGCATGTGTTTTTTGTAGTGTCACAATCTGTTTGTGAAGCATCTGCCGCATGAGGTGTATCATCTACATAATCCGTCGAATCACATGGGTTGCTTGAGTTTTGTCCATCTCCCCAAATATGCCTTAGTCCTAACCAATGGCCAACCTCATGAACCATTGTTCTGCCAAGGTTATTTTCAGTTCCGTTATTTTGATAACCTACAAATTGTGACTGCAACACTACACCATCTTTTGCAAGCGGGCCACCCGGGAAAGCCGCATAACCCAGTACAATTGGAATTCCAAATAGGCTCATATCGCAAGTCCAAACATTAAGGTATTTATTAGGATTCCATGGAGGATATGCGGTTTTTATGGCGTCATTTGTAACACTTGTTAACCAGTTTTGACTACTTTGGTGTCTTACTATTCCTGAAGTTGGATTTCCAAGTGTATCCTGTCCTGCCAAACAAAATCTTATTTCCGTGTCTGTAGCAATTGAATCAAATATAGGTCTTGTGTTTGAGAAGTTGTTGTTGCTTAAACTGTATGTTTCATTTAGAATTTGAATTTGTCTGTCAAATATTGAGTCGTGAAGATAGGTTGCATCATTAACACTTTTATATATGCAGTGAAAAACAACAGGTATATAAATAATATTTTGATTGGCTGATTTATTTTTAGTGGCGAAAGATTGCGCTTTTTTTTCGGCAGAGTTAATTGCTTTTAAAAAGTTTTTGTCGTTTTCAGACTGAAATTGAAAATTGTTCATTGTACCACACTTAGCGTTTTGACCACTTATATTTGTAACGGTTGCCGTGATTAGTGCAGAATAAATTAAAATTTTTCTCATATTAGGTCGGTATTGTTTGCCATAAAATTAAACTTTGTAAAATTAATTGCAACGTAACTTTAAATTAAATTTCATAAATTTGCTCAAACTTTGGCAAGAAAGTTGTTTATAGCGGTCCGATGCGTAAAATAATTCTTTTGGTAATTTCACTTTTTTTAATGTCTGCGGACATTATAAGGTGGTCTTATATACAAAAAGATGATACCGCCGCAAGATTCAAAGTAGTATACCTTTATAACTTTACAAGATATTTCGAATGGCCTACCTCAATGAGAGAGGGTGATTTCGTAATCGCTACCGTTGGCACCAATCCGGGTATTCAAGGAGAGTTAAATAAGCTTGCGAAATCTAAAATGGTCAACAACCAAAAGATTCAGGTAAAGGCATCCTCAAGTTTAGGGGACGCGGGAAAATGTAATATACTATATCTTTTAGGTGATAATTCTTCCATGCTATCTGAGGCCATAAAGCAATATAGGGGTAAAGGTACCCTTGTTATTTGTGAAAAAAACGGAATGGGAAGAGCTGGCGCCACAATTAACTTTGTTATTATTGATAATAAGCAAGAATTTGAATTAAATAATTCGAGCGTTCAAAAGGCTAATTTAAAGGTAAGTGCAGAATTAAAGCAAAAAGCAAAATTCGTTTACGATTAATAATGCAAAGGAAAAGGCAAAATACAATTTTATTTACAGCATTCTGCTTGTTTCTGGCATTATTTGTCCATTCGCAATATAATGGAAGTGTCGATTTCCAAACCGCAATATCATTGTTCAACGAATACGGTAAAAATAAAACACTAGTGAGTAATCTTGATAGTTCAAAAATTTACATGGATCGATCATTCCTTGACGAAAATATCTCGCGAACAGCAATCAATAATTACTATTACGCGGAGCTTCACAAGGAGATATATAAAGTTAGAGAGAAAGGTGATATTAACAGTCAGAACCGAAAAATTGCAATTGATAAATTTATGATTTGCCTAAATTTAGATACTTCTAAAAAAAATAGGGACATGGTTAATAATAAGTTGAAATGGATTGCTGCACAGTTTTACAATGAAGCTAAAGAGGTACTAGAAAAAAATTCGGATGTTGAATTGGCTAGGAGGGGATTTAAAGAATACAAAAAAATTTATGCAACCGCTGATCCATTAATTGATATGAAGGTTAAGGAAATAGAATTTGAATTGGCATGCGGAAGTATGTTGCAGGAAAAAGCGGATAAAACCGGTCGAAAGGATTATAGTGACCTTGCAAAAGTTTCATATTTCAAAGTTTTAGATATTGACTCTTCTAATTATGATGCGAACTATAATATTGGGATCATTTATTACAATGCGGGTGCAAATTTGATTATGAAAGTACTTGACTATGATACTCCTTTAGACAGTATCACTATAATTGAAGACATGGCTAAAAAATTATTTATTCAAGCTAAACCTTTCATGCACAAGGCCAATTTAGGAAAACCAAACTGTTTAAAAATAATGGAAGGATTGATGGGTATTTATTACTCTTTGAATGAAGAAGATACATTTAAGAAATATAAAGAACTTTTTGAAAAATTAAAATCTGATATCGAATCAGGAATTATTAAAGAAGAATGCTAAAAAATTACTATTTTAGCGGTCCTCGAATAATTAGATGAATTTTCAATTTACAATAGGTAGAAAATTAGGTTTTGGTTTCGGAATAATTATTTTTCTGACTGTTGTCGCTTTTACTCTTACCAATTACACATTAACAGAAAGTAAATCGGAGATTGATGAGATGGTAAACAACGTAATTCCATCTGTTGCAAAATTCGAAGAGTTAAAATCTGAGTTACTACATTCAGTTAATTTAATTACACGTTGGAAGCATGAATCATCCCAGGCATCATTTAAGGATAGCTTAAGAATTTTGATTAAAGTAAATCATCCTCAGATAAAAAAAGATCTTAAGGCATTAGAATCGGGTTGGGACGATAAGACTAAGCTTTCAATTACTAAAATCAGTAAGCAAACCGACGAGTTATTCTTGTATTATGATTCAGAAATTATGAGCCGTTTTGTTAGTATGGATAATTATAATGATGCAATGCTTGATGCTACAGCTAACGATGCATTGGACAATATAAACATTTCAAAAGACAGTATTTTACAGAACCTCGATCATGTAATTTACGATCAGAAAAAAAGAGCTGATGAGAAAAAAACGAAGATGATAAAATCTTTTGATTTTCTTGGTTTATTTGTGAAGTTTTTGGGTGTTATGCTTGTTGTTGGCGGAATTTTAACTGCTATATTGACTGTTAGATCTATAGTTAAACCAGTTAAGTTTCTAAAAGGACAATTGAATAAAATGAGTTTGGGAGTATTACCGACAGAAAGGATTCCTCCGAGAAATGATGAAATTGGTGATATGAATACGGCTCTTAATCAACTTGTAGACTCAATGGAAAGAACAACCGAGTTTGCACGGCAAGTTGGAAGTGGTAATTTTGAATCTTATTATAAGCCTTTAAGTGAGCAGGATACGCTAGGACATGCCCTATTAAGGATGCGTAAAGATCTTCATGAGAACGAAAGAGTACTAGAGCAAAAAGTTATTGAGAGAACCGAAGAGGTTGTTAGACAGAAGGAAGAGATTGAGAATAAAAATCAGGAGCTAGAAATTCTTTACAAGCACGTTACTGATTCTATACGTTATGCTAAGCGTATTCAAGAGGCAATTCTACCCCCTGATTCGATGGTTAAAAAGTTACTTCCTCAATCTTTTATTCTTTATAAACCAAAAGACATTGTTTCAGGTGATTTTTATTGGGTTGATGAAAAAGAAGGTAAGATTTTCTATGCCGCAGTTGACTGTACAGGGCATGGTGTTCCGGGAGCATTTATGAGTATTGTCGGATACAATTTATTGAAAGAAATTATTGTAAAGCCAACAGTTAATACACCGGCGCAGGTAATGCAAAAAATGAAAACGGGTGTAAGTAAAACACTGCATCATGGTCAATCTGAAGATAATGCTAAAGATGGCATGGACATGACGATGTGTGCGATTGATTTTAATAACATGTTTATGCACTTTTCGGGTGCCTATAACCCAATGTACCTTATAAGAGATGGCGAATTAACTCAATATGATGGCGATAGTTTTCCGGTTGGACTTATGGAGGGTATGGAAGATAAGCATTTCACAGATCATAAGATTGAATTAAAAAAGAATGACATGATTTACATTTTTTCTGATGGTTATGCTGATCAATTTGGTGGACCTAGAGGAAAAAAATTCATGATATCAAAGTTCCGTGATCTATTGAAAAAATCTTCTTTGATGCCAATTGAAGAACAAAAGGACTTTCTTTTAAGAACTATTGAAGATTGGAGGGGAGACTTAGAACAGGTTGACGACATCTTGGTAATTGGAGTAAGAGTTTAATTTTAATTTCACAAAATATTTTCTTGATTTTGGCGTTTTAAGTTTAAAAAACGCATGACAAAAATCTACAATTCAGAAAAAGTTAGAAAAAAGACAGGTTTAAAAGATTCAAGTTCTGTATTGAAAAATATACTAGAACCATCTGAAACTTCTGTAAATTATATTCTTAATTACAGTAAGGTTTTATTT
>JBKCIQ010000135.1:0-2375 GCA_046302135.1 Bacteroidota bacterium
ATCAGATTGTGCAATGAATTTTAATCCCGGTGAAGAATGGTTGATATACGGAGAATACGTACAACTTGAAAAAATAAAAATTGAATTCTGTAGTAGAAGCCGTAAAATCAGCGGTCAGCTCGATAGTGAATTTGAGAAAGTTACATACGGCATGAGCGTTGCAGAAGAATTGAGCTGGCTTCAATCCAACATAGGAACTAAAGTTACAAGACCTGATATCATGCAGAGAGAAGCCGGACACAGGAATGAACAACCCGACACTTCAACAAAAATAATATTGTTGGTTGTATCAATTTCAGTAATGGTCTTATTTTTAATTTTTTCAAAAAGATTTTTTAAATAAAAAAATGAAAAATACTATTCCAATTTTTAGACCGCACCCTTGGCATGGCATTGAACCCGGAGAAAATTTACCGAAAACAGTAACTGCATTTATTGAAATTGTTCCTACTGATAATGTAAAATATGAAATAGATAAACTTTCTGGATATCTCAAAGTAGACCGCCCACAGAAATTTTCAAATATCGTACCTGCATTATACGGCTTTATACCCAAAACTTATTGCGGAACAGGTATCGGAGAATACGCATCTAAAAAAACCGGCAAGAAAAAAATGAAGGGTGACGGAGATCCGCTAGACATACTCGTATTAACTGAAAGGATAATCCCGCGTGGCGATATTATATTAGAAGCAATCCCAATAGGTGGTTTAAGAATGATTGACAAAAACGAGGCAGATGATAAAATCATTGCTGTTATGTCCAACGATCAGCTTTACGGCAAGTGGCAAAACATTAGTGATGTTCCTAGAGAAATTATTGAAAGATTGAAACATTATTTTTTGACTTATAAAAAAATGCCCGGTGAGAAAACTTCTGTATGTGAAATTACTCATGTTTATGGGAAGAAAGAAGCACATCACGTAATTCAAATTGCAATACGAGATTATCAAAAGGAAATTCTTCAACTCAATAATATTTAAATTTATGTTGACTAGGACCACAGAACAAGATTCTGTTTATGAGCATCTCGAAAAGATGAAAACTAAAGATTTATTAATCAATATAAATCGAGAAGATAAAAAAGTTCCTAATGCAATAGAATTAGAGATTCCAAAAATTGAGAAACTCGTAAATAAAATTGTTCAGAAAATGAAAAAGGGCGGTCGACTTTTTTACATTGGTGCAGGAACCAGTGGTAGATTAGGTATTGTTGACGCTTCAGAATGCCCGCCAACTTACGGAATTCCTCATGGAAAGGTGATTGGACTTATTGCAGGTGGTGATACAGCAATTAGAAAAGCTGTTGAATTTGCAGAGGATGATGAAAAGCAAGGCTGGAAAGATCTAAAAAAATACAAGATAAATAAAAACGATGTAGTAATCGGCATTGCAGCCTCAGGCACCACTCCTTATGTTGTTGGAGCACTTAAAATTTGTAACCAAAATAAAATTATAACCGGTAGCATTACCTGTAATGAAGGAAGCCCGATTGCAAAAAACTCTAAATTTCCTATTGAAGTTATTGTAGGACCTGAGTTTGTTACAGGAAGTACACGAATGAAAAGTGGAACTGCACAAAAACTAGTGCTGAATATGATTTCAACAAGTGTAATGATAAAGCTTGGTAGAATTAAAGGAAACAAAATGGTAGATATGAAATTAAGTAATAACAAATTGGTTGAAAGAGGAACAAAAATGGTAGCAAAACAAACAGGACTTTCAACTAAAGAGGCAGAAAAACTACTTCTAAAATACGGCAGCGTAAGAAAGGCATTAGATAATTTCTGATTTAATCGTCCAAATCAAAATCTCCACCACTTGATTTTGTAGGATTTCCATATTTATCTCTGCCATTAAAAGCAACTTTCAAGTAAGTGCCGGGTGCAAAAAAAGATTTATCTCCAATTCTTCGGTACCTTAAATCAAATCCCCAGTAATAATTACCCCAAACAGAAGCCTGCCAACCAAATGCTAATTTATGTTCCTCTCTGTTAAATTCAAGAACCGGGCCTGAGGAAAGACCGGCAACTCCAACTCCTGTCTGTATTTCACTATAAAATCTGAATTTCTGTTTTTCAAATTCCAAAGCCATATCTACACTCCACGGAAAACCAGAAAAATTCCAATAGGCAGCTTCCAAATTCCATGAACATCTAGTTTTACTGTCACCGAAATTCACGTGCAACATTGGTCCAATTGTCCAAATGGATTGTGAGGAAATATTCTTTGAAAAAATGAATACAAGTAAAAAGAAAAAATATTTTTTCATAATCAATAAACTTATTTTCTATTCGACTTTGAGTCCAATCTAATTTTTGTGAAAATTTTCTTTGTGTAAGAAGGAAAATCACCCTGCATGATCCATGAATAAT
>JBKCIQ010000136.1:0-3478 GCA_046302135.1 Bacteroidota bacterium
CTTTTTATGATTATCAAATTCTGAATAAAGTCTTAGGAAACGATCTTTTTCCTCAGCAAGTTTAGCCTCCAATTCAGTAATTTTTAATTGGTTCTCGTCAACGGGATTTGAAGCATCTTCCTCCTGTTTGTTATTGGTTTCTGTCTCGTTAACTGTCTCTTCTGTTTTTAAATTGTTTTCTTCCTGCTCCGGATTTTCTATTTTATCCTTACTCATGATCTTGAATATTTTGGTTAATTTCTTTTTCAACTGCAAAGGTACATTTTTACCTTCGTCGCCGCCTTGTCAAATTGCCTGCCAATTGAAAAATGACGGAAATTTTGACAGACATTTGCTTTTTGCTATAAAACATAGTAATTTTGAACTATAAATTGTAGCAATGGAAAAATTATCAGCAAACCTTAAAGTGCTTCGCGAACTCAAAAAGCTTTCACAAGAACAAATGGCGGAGCAACTGGAAATTACCCGCGCAAGATTAGGTGCTTATGAGGAAGGAAGAAACGAGCCGCCCGTTGACATTCTGATTAAGTTTTCTGATTATTTCAAAATTTCTGTTGATGCTTTACTCAGAGGTGATCTTGCTAAAACTGACCCATCCAGTATCATCAGAGTAGGAAGAAACCGTTTGCTGTTTCCGATTGTGATTGATAAAAACGGAAAGGATGTCATTGAAGTAGTTCCCATAAGAGCCAGAGCAGGTTACCTCAATGGATTTTCAGATCCTGAATACATTGAGGAATTGCCTCGCATGAATTTACCTTTCATCCCTACAGGAAAGCACCGTGCATTTGCTATTAAAGGTGATTCAATGCCTCCGTTGAGAGAGGGTTCTTATGTGGTCGGAAAATTTATTGAAGATGCTGATGATATAAAAGACGGTAACACTTATGTTTTGGTGACAAAAGATGATGGCATTGTTTATAAACGGATTCAAGTTTCAAAAAACAAAGATTTTTTTACATTAATCAGCGACAATAAAACTTACGCGCCATTTAAAGTAAAGCCTGAAGATGTTTTTGAGGTTTGGGAGTTTGTGTGTTCAATAAATATTGGCGGATATAAGCCCGATGAATTGAATGCGGAAAGTATTTTAGGTATGCTGAAAAGTATGAAGGTGGAGATAGAAAAAATTAAAAAGGATTGATTAGTTTAGATTGTTTGCCATTGTTGACATAGAAACTACCGGCGGGAATGCATCATCTCATAAAATAACTGAGATTGCAATTCTCATTCATGACGGAGAGAAAGTGTTGCAAACTTTTGAAACCTTAATCAATCCGGAACGTTACATCTCGTCTCATATTACAATGCTGACAGGTATCAGCAATGAGATGGTGAGGAATGCGCCGAAGTTTTATGAAGTAGCAAAAGATATTTTTTTATTGTTGCAGGATAAAGTTTTCGTGGCTCATAACGTGAATTTTGATTACAGTTTTATCAGAGAAGAATTTAGAAGTTTGGGTGGAGATTTCAGCGCTAAAAAATTATGCACAGTTCGTTTATCCAGAAAAACTTTTCCCGGATTCCCATCTTATTCCTTGGGAAATCTTTGCGGTTCACTGGGTATTGAAATTAAAAATCGTCATCGTGCTATGGGTGATGCGGCCGCCACTGCTGAGTTGTTTTCTATGATATTTAAAAAAGATGCTGAAGGAGAGTTGATGCAGTTGAGGAGACGATTATTTTCGGATTCTAATTTACCTGCCAATCTCTCTGCTGAGGTTTTCAGGAGTTTGCCAACTGAAACAGGAGTGTATTATTTTCATGACAACAAGGGAAAAGTTATTTATGTCGGAAAGGCAAATGACATCAGAAAACGAGTACAACAGCATTTCACTTTGTCGAGTGAGCACCGATTAGATTTTTTGGAGAAGATTCACAACATTACTTTTCAATTGACCGGAACGGAGCTCATTGCTTTGTTGCTTGAAAGCCACGAAATAAAACGACTTTGGCCCTTTTACAATCGTCAGCAAAAATCTTTGAGAGGTTCACATATTCTCACGGAGTACACAGACGGCAACGGCATACATCGTTTGGGAATTTCAAGGCACAACAATAAATTTACTTCGTTAACCTCTTTTAGAAATTTTTCTGAGGCGCGGAGTTTTTTACAGAGAATTTGTGATGAGCATCAGTTGTGTCCCAAGTGTTGCGGTTTGCAGGTTTCACAGAATGTTTGTTTTGATTTTAAACTTCACAAGTGCAAAGGTGTATGTGCAGGAATTGAAAATGTTGAAGAATATAATTCGCGAGTTGCGACAGCGCTTAATGATTTTCTTGGTAAACTGGAGACGCATATTATTTTGGGTGAGGGAAGAACCCTTGATGAAAAATCAGTGGTTCTGATTGACAGAGGTGAATACAGAGGATTCGGCTATTGTTCTGCGGATGTGATGATAGATAATGTTGAGCAAAGTTATCAGGTAATAGAGTTATACAAGGACAATTCAGATATCAGGAAAATTTTGAGATGGTATTTAAATGCAAATAAACCTACTAGCATTGAAATTTGAAAACAATTTAAACCGGCGAAGGATTTTTGCTTTATTGACACTTGTTTCAACCTTATTTGGTTTTATGGAGTGGGGAGGGGGAAATAGTACATTTGTTTTCAGTGCTGAGTGGGAGGTTTTAAGAAAAATATTTGAAAATCCGATTTCAGTTTTTCATCCGTTGATTATTTTGCCCTTTGTTGGGCAAATGATTTTAGTTATTTCGGTAATTATCCCGGGTATTAATAGGTGGATTTCAATATCAGGAATTATTTGTGCAGGATTATTGTTCATTATGATTTTACTGACCGGATTATTTACATTAAATGTAGAAGTGATTTTATCTGTGATGCCATTCTTTATTTTTTCATTTATGTATTTGAGAAGTTTGAATAAGCCCCTCCATCCTTGAATGTATAACTCAAAATTCCATTTAATAATAGCCAATCGCTGTTATGGAACAAGCACTAACTGCTCAACATAATCTGATAGGTCTTAGTATTTTTCTTTGTTGAAACACTTCGTTCTTTTTGCATAATCAAAAAGAACCAAAAAATCTTGCTTCGATGAAGTCAACACTCAGCTTCGTAAAATTCTTTCCTCGTTTCCTCGGAATTTTTCTCTCATCAAAAAATGCTGCCATGAAGCCGATCTCTTCCGGTCCGCTTTAGCGGACTCAGAGAATGCTCAGCCCCCGTAAAAAGTGCAGAGTAAAATCATTCATCATATAAATACAACATTCTTCGTTGCTCAGCCCCCATTAGAAATAATCTCACAACCTCTGCGTTCAGCAATAAGTATAAATTATCTCTATTTATAATTCAATGAAATACTTTTCAAAGAAATTCAAAGAAGTTATCGCGGTGAATTACTTTAAATTCTGTGGAACCGTAAATGTTGGTGAAACTTTTGGTCAACTTTGCTTTTTGATTTGGATTCCATTTGATCTCATAAGTATGCAGTGTGTTGTTTTTTTCAATTAT
>JBKCIQ010000137.1:0-10610 GCA_046302135.1 Bacteroidota bacterium
GTAGTATTCAAAAACTTCATGTAAAAATTACCAATAAGAGTTCAACAGATCTTGAGAACGCAGCACTTCGTTTGATAATCAATGGTAAAATTATTGCGCCTAGTTCTTTTGCTGCCAGATCCAACGAAAGTAAAGAAGTTGTTTTGACATTTTCTATAAAAGACTTTGGTATTTTAAATGCAAGGCTAGAAATAGATGATCATCCTGTTACATATGACGATAAATTATTTTTTTCATTCTCTGTTGAAAGAAGAATTCCGGTTCTTCTTATAAATGGTGAAGGTTCCAATTCCGCTGTTTCACTAGAAACATTGCTTAATAGTGACTCATTGTTTTCCGTTACGGAAATGAAAGAAAGTGCAATAGACTTTAATTCTTTTTCAAAATATAATTTGATTATTTTCAATGATATTAAGAAAATCAGTTCTGGTTCACAGCAGGAAATCAAAAAATATCTTACAGGTGGGGGTAGCTTTGCAGTTTTTCCTGCAACTTCTGCTGATGTTACTTCTTATAATGAATTGTTCGGTCAGCTTGGTGTAAATTTTTTTGAAAATATAGACACATCCGATCAGAGATGTGAGCGCATTAACTTCGATCAGGGTTTTTATTCGGACGTATTCGAAAAGAAATCCGACAATATGGATTTACCAAGAGTTTTTAATCATTTCAATTCTTCAAAAGGAATAGCAAATACAGAAGAAAGTATAATACGTCTGTTGAACGGTAATCCTTTCCTTTCTTATTATTCTTTTGGACGAGGTAAGATTTATGTTTGTAATGTTTCTCTCGATGAAAGATGGACCAATTTTTCCCGTCACGCTCTCTTTGTCCCTTCTATCTACAAAATGGCAATAAATAGTCAGGTACCTCGTCAATTGTACTATACAACAGGAGAAAACACAGCAATTGAGGTTAAGAATAACAGTTCATCTAAAGAATCAAATTTTAACGTACGTTCTGAGGATGGCAAAATCAATTTTATTCCGGAGACAAGAATTTCTGAAAACAAGATTTTACTTTTTTTACAGCAAATGGTTCAAAGCTCAGGTAATTATTTTTTGGAGTTTGATAAAGAAAAGTTGTTCGGACTAGGATTTAATTACCCAAGAGCTGAATCTGTTTTGGAATATTATTCTGTTTCAGAATTAAGAGATCTTTTGGGAAAGAAAAATTTAAAAACCTTTACGGTTGCAGATTCAGGAGCAAAAAGCGTTCAGGCTGCCCTTCAAGAAATAAACGGCGGCACCAAATTGTGGAAAGTTTTTTTAATTTTGGCATTGTTGTTTTTCGCTATTGAAATTGCTTTGAACCGACTTATGAAATAGGAAATTCACGGCCTGAATATTTTGAAGGATTGCATATGATTCAACCATATAATAAAACCACATCATGAAGATTCTGTTACGTTCTGCGTTAATAGTAGATAAAAACTCCTCTCATAACGGAAAGCGTACTGACATTTTGATTGAAGGAGGTGAAATTGTTCAGATAAAATCAGGAATAAAAACTGATGATAAAATAAAAGTAGTCGAAAAAGCGAATCTTCATGTTTCGCCGGGATGGATGGATATGCAGGCAGATTTTTGCGATCCGGGATATGAACATAAAGAAGATATCGAAAGTGGAATTTCGGCTGCAGCCAATGGTGGTTTTACTGCAGTTGCAATTATGCCATCTACCAATCCTCCGCTTCACTCAAAGTCTCAAATTGAATATGTAAAAAATAAAGCGAAAGGTGCTTTGGTTGATGTTTACCCACTCGGTTCCCTCAGTCATAAATTAGAGGGTAAAGATTTAAGTGAGATGTATGACATGAAGCTGGCTGGAGCAGTTGCTTTTACTGACGACAAGAAACCGGTTGCTGATTCGGGTTTAGTACTCAGGGCGCTTCAATATGCTGAAAATATTGGGAGTGTTGTGGTCCTTCATCATAACGAAATATCTATCTCAAATGGCGGACAAATCAATGAAGGTGAACAAAGTACTTTGCTTGGATTGAAGGGCATTCCTGCAATAGCTGAGGAGTTGATGTTGGAAAGAAATCTTTCTATTCTGTCTTACACAGGCGGAAGAATGCATGTTGCAACTGTTTCATCTAAGCGGAGTGTGGAATTAATTCGTGAGGCTAAATCCAAAGGTTTAAATGTAACGGCAGGTGTTTCTGTCAATAATTTATATATGGATGAGGGAAAACTTAAGGATTTCGATACAAATTATAAATTGGATCCACCCTTAAGAACACGTGAAGATATTGATGCGCTGAAAAAGGGACTATCAAACGGAACTATAGATGTTGTTGTTTCAGATCATCGTCCGCACGATATAGAATCAAAGGACCTGGAGTTTGATCTTGCTTCATTTGGATCCACAGGAATTGAAACTGCCTATTCAGCACTTCAAACTTCTATTGGAAAAAGAATTAGTATTGAAGATTTGGTTGAGCTACTTTCCGTAAATCCCAGAAAAATTTTATCACTTCCAATTCCGGTAGTAGAAGAAGGTACTAAAGCTAACCTTACACTTTTTGATCCTGCTTTAGCTTGGAAAGTGAATCCAAATCATTTTCATTCAAAGTCAATTAATTCGCCGTTGCTTGGCGCAGACTTAACAGGTAAAGTCATAGGAGTTATTAAAGGCTCACAGTTGTTTCTTGTAAAGTAATGCTCCTTTTGCGAGATGATAAAAATTTCCATCATCACTGCTACGTTTAATAGTGCGGCAACGCTAAAAGACACGATTGAATCTGTGGTTAGCCAGGATTATCCTTCATTTGAATACATTGTGAAAGATGGACAATCCGTTGATGGCACAATTGAAATTGTGAGAAGTTTTGGAGATGCTGCTTCAAAGTTTGTTTCAAAAAAAGATGCAGGCATTTACGATGCACTAAATCAGGGTTTAGAGATGGCTACGGGAGATGTAATAGGTTTTTTACACAGCGATGATGTTTACACCGGAAGTAGTGTGCTTTCAAAAATCGCTAAACAATTTGAAGCCAAAAAATGCGACGCTGTTTATTCTGATTTATACTATGTAAGCAGAGATAATACAGATAATATAATTAGAAAGTGGAAGTCAGGTAATTACAAGGATGGAATGTTTTTGAATGGGTGGATGCCTCCACATCCGACATTTTTTGTAAGGAGAGAAATCTATGAGCAATTTGGAAATTTCAATACTGATTTAAAAAGTGCCGCTGATTATGAGTTGATGCTAAGATTTATTCATAAGAATAAAATAAGGATTTCTTACCTTGAAGAGTTTACCGTTAAGATGAGGACAGGAGGGCAAAGTAACATTTCCTTATCAAATAGATATTTGGCCAACATGGAAGACCGAAGAGCTTGGCAACTCAACGGGTTGAAACCAAGATTTTATACACTTACCTGGAAACCAATCAGGAAAATTTTTCAATACCTTTGATAAAATCGATTTAAAATGAAATCAAAAATTTTTTTAAAAATACTTTTTCTTTCTGCTGTTCTTTTATCATGTAAGACTAAGGAAAAAGAATCAAGTACAAATGTTGCCAGTATGACGCCGCTGATTGAAGTCGCTCAAAAGAAGTTTCCCGGTATTACTCAGGCGGACCTGAATGAAGGGGAGAGTATTCTTAAAAATGATTGTTCGGGGTGTCATGGCTCACCAAAAATAAAATCACGCGACGAAGAGGGCTGGAAGAAAGTAGTAGATTGGATGGCCCCAAAAGCGAAACTAAATGATAACCAAAAACAAAAACTTTTGCAGTTTGTACTCAGCGCACGAGAGCAAAAAAAGTAAATCTCTAAAAATTATAAACCCCGGTAAAACCGGGGTTTTTTTATTGGATTTGGTTCAGTGGATTTAATTTCCCAAATCCTCAAAATTCACATCTGAAGACCCATGAGATTCCGAAGGAGCTTCACTTACTGCAGGCGCATTGTTTCTTATATAGTTGATTGCTTCTGATAATCCTTCAGTAAATTTATCAAAGTCTTCTTTATAGAGAAAGATTTTATGTTTCTCGTAAAAAAATTTTCCATCCTGTCCCATTCTTTTTTTGCTTTCTGTAATGGTCAGGTAGTGGTCGTTGCCACGTGTTGCCTTAACATCGAAAAAATAAGTTCTCTTGCCTGCACGCACGGGTTTTGAAAAAAACTCATTCTGATTTCCGTAATGGTTTTCTCCCTCGTTTTTTTCTGTTTCTTCTGACATAGGTCTTGCTTTTTAGGTTTTATGGTTTAACAAATATAAAAAAACCAATAAAAAAAACAATGCTTCAATTAATCTTGAATGGTTTTTTCTAAAGTCTGTAATCTGTAAAGTTCCGCGTAGTCTCCTTTTAAATCCATTAGTTCATCGTGAGTTCCTTGTTCTGTAATTTTGCCTTCATTTAAAAAAATAATATGGTCTGCATTTTTTATGCCTGAAATTCTGTGGCTGATGAACAAGGAAGTTTTGTTTTTCATCACTTTTTTTAGAGATGCAAGAATCTCGTCTTCGGTTTCTGTATCAACAGCGCTTAAACAATCGTCAAAAATCAGTATTTTAGGTTCTTTAATTATTGCTCTTGCAATAGAAATCCTTTGTTTTTGCCCACCCGAAAGAGTGAAGCCTCTTTCACCTATTACTGTATTAAGCCCCTCAGGGAATTCCATGATGTTGTCGTAAACGGCGGCTTGTCTTGCAGCTTCTGTTATTTTGTTTTCCAGAATTAATTTGTCGTTTACATCTTTTAGTCCAAATGAAATATTATTACTTATGGTATCTGAAAACAAAAAAACATCCTGCGGAACGTAACCAATTTGTCCTCTCAAGTCGTTTAAATTAAGTTCTTTTATATTCTTATTGTCAATAAATATATTTCCTGTATTTACGTCGTAAATTCTGCAAATAAGATTAGCAATAGTGCTCTTTCCTGATCCTGTTTTACCAATTATTCCTAACGATTTACCTTCTTCAACCGAAAACGAAACATTTTTCAATGCAACTTTTTCTGTTTCACTATAAGTATATGTCACTTCAAGGAATTCTATTCTGCCCTGGATTGGCGTAGAATTAGAGTTTATGTTCTTAATTTCCGGTTGGGTCTGTAAAAATTCATTAATCCTCTTCTGTGATGCTGATGCTCTCTGTATCAAGGAAGTTACCCAGCCAAGTGATGCAAATGGCCATGTTAATCTGAAAATATAAAAAACATAAGAGGAAATATCGCCTGCCTTTACCTCATTTTTAATTACTAGAAGGCCTCCGGTATAAACGGCAAGAATTAAGCTAAGTCCAACCATAAAAATCATGAAAGGATGAAAAAAAGCTTCTGTTAGGGCCAGTGATAAATTTCTTTTTTTGTATTCTGCATTTTGTTGATTCATCTTATCAGTAAAATGCTTTTCCCTTGCAAAAGATTTAATTAGCCGTATTCCTGAAAATGTCTCCTGACTTAGTGTGGTGATGTCTGAAAGTTTCTCCTGCATTAGCGTACTGTTCTTATTAATGCGTGCACTTACCTTGTAAATGATGAAAGACAAAACCGGAAGCGGTGCAATTACAACAAGAGCCATTCTGTAATCTACATTCACCATAAATATTATTGAGGTAATTATGGTAGCAAAGGTATTTGCAAGGTACATAATGGCTGGTCCTGTGTACATTCTTACTCTGCTCACATCTTCGCTGATGCGATTCATTAAGTCACCTGTATAATTTTTTTTGTAAAAATTCTGATCAAGTTGTTGGTAATGGGAATAGATTTCGTTTTTCTGATCAAATTCAATCAGTCTGGACATCACAATAATTGTTTGTCTCATCAGAAACATAAAAAAGCCACCGGAAATTGAAAAAACAATGATCATTAACCCCTGAATTAAAAATTCGTTTTTGTTTTCGGAGAGATTTCTGAATAATTCTGTTGCTCGGCCGATATAAATACCGGGGAACGTAAGTAATACTGAGTTTAAACAGACAAAGAGGAAACCAAGCAATAATCTAGATTTATACTTTAATAAATATTTGTTTACAGCTTTTAGGGATTGCATCTCCAGCGCAAAGATAACTACAATAGAAGATTGATTTAACTCAGTTTTTAATTAATATCTAAATATGTTTAAATTCTCTGTGTGTAATTGTTTTCACTCACCAAACAGGCACATCATTTTACATTAGATTGTAAAAAATAATATGAGTTTATTAAAAAGAAGAAAAGAAGGTATTTTTCCTTCAACAATTACTGATCTTTTTGAAGATCGTTTTTTTCGTCCATTTTACCCGGGAATGATGGATTTATGGGAGGGAGGAGCAAGTATTCCGCCCGCCAATCTTGTTGAAAATAACAATGAATATCGATTGGAAATTTCAGCGCCCGGATTTTCCAAGGACGATTTTAATGTTGAGATGCAGGACGGATCTCTTTTGGTAAGCGCCGAACATGAGGATGAATCAAAGGATGAGAGGGAAAATTACCGGAGGAGAGAGTTTTCTTGGAATAGCTTTACAAGGACTTTCAGTCTGCCTGATAACGCTCGAGAAGAGCAAATTAATGCCAAATATGAAAATGGCATGCTCAAAATTACTATTCCTAAAAAAGAAATTACAACATCTAAGCCTAAGAAAGAAATTATGGTTGCTTAATTTTTAAGCAAGTAAAAATTTTATGTTAAAGTATAATCCATTAATTAATTTTAAAATGAAAAAAATAAAAGATATGATGACCGCCTCACCAAAAACGGTCGGAAAAAATGAAAATTTAAAAACAGTCGTAAATCAAATGTCTAAATCTAACATAGGATCTATTCCTGTTGTTGATGATGAAAAAAAAGTGATTGGAATTGTTACTGATAGAGACATTAGTCTTGCTTTAAGTAAGAGTGATAAAAAAATTAATGAAATAAAGGTTCAGGATGTTATGACAAGTGAAGTTCACACTTGTAAAGAGGAAGATGACGCTGTTAAGGCACTTGGAATTATGCGTTCTCAAAAAGTAGGTCGTCTTCCTGTAATTAATTCTGAAAATAAACTTACAGGAATAATTACACTTGATGGCATCTTGAGAAAAGCTCAGCATACTACACAAAAGGATGAGCTGATTTATAAAGGTAAAGAGAATGTAATCAATACTTTGAATGCAATTGCTGAGCGCAACGAATTAGTTCACTCATAAAAAAAGCGCAGAGTTTTGCTCTGCGCTTAATTTTTTAACTGAAAGTTTACTTTTTACCGGTTTTCTTAGCAACCAATAAATTTGAATTATTGTCATAGGAATTATATCCTAATCCGAAACCAAGCGGGGTAGACCCTTTGGACTTCCACATAGAATCAAGCTCAGGCTGATAACGTGAGGCAAACAAAGGAATTGGACGAGTGTATTTTCCGAAAAGCGAAAAGTCCCATTGGAATCCGCTGTTTTTAAAAAATGCCATTGCAATTCCACTGTCATCCTGCATTATAAAATTACTGTGTTCAAAAATAACATTCCTTACACGTGAGAAATCATTTCTGTGCATAAGGTAGGAAGCCCCTTTTAAATAAGTATTAACTTCACCTAGCTTTGCAAAATAATTGTTTAAGTTTCTATTATTCTTCAATGCGTCATCTTGCAAGTTAAGTGAAAAGAAATATAAAGTTTTTAACCTGCCTGTTTTATCAGTGAATTTAATTTCAATTCCTTTGTTGTTGAGGTTGTTTTTCGCCATTGCAGGAAAACTGCTTTGATATTGCCATATTCCCGCGGTATCTATTGATCCCGGTTTAATACTGCAAATGTCATGACCCGTTCTTTTGATGAATAATAACAATACGTGCAATGTTCCGTCTAATTGTCTATGGCGGAAATCAGAATGCATGCTTATTGTTTTGAAAAATGAAGAACTCATTATACTATTCAGAGATTGTTTTACTTCAAAGAAATAATTTCCCATAGAATCGTTGAGCATATTTTTTTGATCTATGAACGGTAGTGTACCAACCGGTTCCAGGCCCATCATGATGTATCGGTCAGCATCAGGAAAGAAAGAATTAGCGTAAAGAAAATCAGGTCCACTGAACGGATAAAACAACGTGTTTGTTTTACCAACAATCGGATTAAGTTTTTTTGATCTGAAGTTCTCCACTTGAGGAGCTCTTAACGAATCAAATTTTTTCCAGCTTGTTTCAAATAAATTAGAATAATTTATAAAAGCCTTTTTTTTGAAGACCTGACTTAAAACTTTTGCGTTTTCATCTTTAATGCCGGAAATAATTTTCGCCATTTCATCTAAAGAGTCATTCTTTGGCAATGCAGAAACTACAGCATTGGTATCCTTTGCGGCATTTGCTACAGTATCAGTTATTAATTTTGAAATTGAATCTTTGTTTTCATTATTATTTTCCTGTGGTTTGGTGCCACAACATAAGAGGATGGAAATTAATCCTAAGTAATAATAGTTTTTCATGATGTTTGGTTTGATGTTTTATTTTTATAAATTGATTTTGCAATTAACCAAAAGACAAGTCCAATAAATATATTTATCAGTCCCAATAAGGATTCCTGTGTTTTCATTTCAAATCCTTTATATAATATCCAGATTTGAAAGATGAGAAAAATGGATGCAGGAATGAAAAACAAGACGATCTTTCTAGAATTTGTCCCCGTATTACTTTTGAAGCTTACAAAAAATATTCCGAGCACTGTAAGAAAAGTAAAGAGGTTGAGTGAGAAGGATGTAAATTGTAATACAAAATCAAATTTAGATGTTAGAACGAGTGTAATTGCAATTATAGATTGTACAATCACTGCAACATATGGAATTCCGTTTTTATTTGTGATATTAAAGAATCCAAGAAGTGGTACATCTTTTCCCATGGTTTGGATTACTCTTGGGCCCGCCATTACCATAGCGCTAATTGCTGAAAGCAAAAGAAAAGCTATAATCATTCCCATTATGTTTCCACCTGTAATACCAAAAATATTTTTGGCTGCTACGAGTCCAACATCTTCTTTACCTGCTAGGTCAGGTATTGGTGTGGAATGTAGAAAAATGTAATTCAATAGTACGTAAAGAATAGTAACGGTAAGCGTTCCTAAGAATAAGGACCTGGGTAAGTTTTTTTTGGAGTTCTCGATTTCACCTGCCATATAAGCCGCGGCGTTCCATCCGCTGTACGAATAGGTTACCCAATAAAGTGAAATTGCAAAGCCTCCTGAAAAAATTAATTCCCAACTGTTTTTTTGTGGCATCACGGAAAATGGTTGTGCGTTATTAGCGCTGAAACCGCAAAAAATAATTACTAGTATTACAACAACTTTTAGTACCGTTATGACCCTTTGAAAAACACTTCCGGATTTTAAATCCAACGAGTGAATTAATGTAATAAGCAGTATAACACCAATTGCTATTAATTCTTTGTACACTGAAGGAAATACTCCTGAAACATATTTCGATAATGCCATTGCGGCCATTGCAATTGGAGCGGCAAAACCAACAGTGGCAGAGACCCAGCCCGCTAGAAATCCAACTGAAGGGTGATAAATTTTAGTTAGGTAATTGTACTCGCCTCCTGAATTAGGATAAAGAGTTCCAAGTTCTCCATATACTAACGCGCCACATAACGAAATAATTCCTCCGATAACCCAAAGCATCATTAGTGCAAATCCATCTGTTATACCAAGAACCTGAAATCCTAAACTTGTGAAAACTCCGGTTCCTACCATATTGGCTATCACAAGTGATGTTGCTGTAACAAATCCTATTTTTGTTGGTTGTTGGCTCATTTCTAAACTTTAATCGTATGCTTGGGCGGATTTATTACATCTTTCAATTAGTTGATCATATTGGTCGGGTGAGAGATCAAGGTAGTAATAATTGATTGGGTTAACTTTTTCTCCGTTTTTAATTACTTCGTAGTGTATATGTGGATTTGTTGACAGTCCAGTACTTCCAACATAACCTATGCATTCGCCTCGCTTCACTTTTTGGCCGACCTCACAGTTTAGCTTTAGCATATGACCATATAAAGTTTTATAACCAAAACCATGCGACACCATAACATGATTTCCGTATCCTTCGTCAGAGTTTTCAGCTTTTTCAATTACACCATCACCCGTTGAGTAGATGGGTGTTCCCTCAGGAGCTCCTATATCGACACCGGGGTGAAATTCTTCTGTTTTATAAATGGGGTTAATGCGGTTTCCAAAACCTCCAGGAGGGTTCTTAAGAAACTTGATGTGACACGGCAGTATTGCTGGTATGCAAGCGAGCATTTGCTCCTTTCCATTGGCTAGCTTTACGATTTCATCCAATGACTTGGAATGGATATACATTCTTTTGCTAATGGCATCAACCCTCTTAGAAGTCTCGATCATTAATTTAGAGTTTGAATATCCTTCTAATTTCTTATAGTAGTCCACACCACCAAATCCTGCTTTTCTAACATTTTCATTAATTGGTTCTGCCTCAAGAATCACCCTGTAAACATTGTTATCTCTTTCTTCCATTTCTTTGAGCGCCTTTTCAACCAATTGTACTTTATTCTCCAAAGCCTTATACTGTAACTTCATAAATTCAAGTTCACGCGCGGATTTCTTGTCTGAGGGCGCACCAAAGAAAAATGTTCCAATAAACCAAGCACCTGTACCAAATACCAATGCGGTAATC
>JBKCIQ010000138.1:0-28739 GCA_046302135.1 Bacteroidota bacterium
TGCTACATCTTTCATTTTCACAAGAGTCCCTTATAGAAAAAACAAAAATCACAAAGGCCAACGACCCCAACTACGTCAAGTTAGGACAAATGCAACAAAAATTGAAAGAAGATGCGAAAATGGTTGAAGATTCACTACTCGCAATAAGTAAGAGACAACCCAAAATTTCAGCAAGTGTTAACAGAGAAATTAATGCCATACAGATGAATATGGGTAAGGCCATTGGTTCTCTGGAAGAAAGGAGTAGTTATGAGGCAAGTACAAGACAACAAAACATAATGACAAGCATCAACAACCTGGCTCTGATGTTAAACGAAAGTCTCGAGCAAATGCAACAGGAAGCCTCTAAAAAAAGCGGTAAATCAAGTGGAAGTGGGAGTTGTAACAAACCCGGAGGACAAGGCCAAAAGCCAAGTATGGGCAACATAAGAAAAATGCAGGAAGCGCTTAACAAACAGCTCCAGGACATGAAAAATGCTATGGAAAAAGGCGGACAAAAACAAGGAAATAAACCAGGGCAAATGGGCTTTGGAGGTATGAGTAGTGAACAATTTGCAAAAATGGCCGCGCAGCAGGAAGCATTAAGAAAAATGTTGCAGGAGGCCATGAAAAAGGGAAAAGAAGCCGGCAATAAGCCGGGCGGAGATATGGCTAAAATGATGGAAGAAACAGAGAATGAACTAGTCAATAAAATAATTAATCAGCAAACATTAACCAGACAACAGGAAATCGTAACCAGATTACTTGAGTCTGAAAAGGCAGAACAGGAAAGGGAGTTAGACGAAAAAAGACAAAGTAATGAATCAAAAATTGATCAAATCAGTAACCAAAAGTCTTTTGATGAGTATAAGAAGAAAAAAGAAAAAGAATTGGAACTCTTAAAAACAATGCCCCCCTCTTTAACTCCTTTTTACAAGGAAAAAGTATCTCAATATTTTAATCACTATAACCCTTAAATTTTATGGTGCTGTTACATGAACAAAAGATTAAGTTTTCTTCCAGAATAGAAAATCTTATTCAGGTTGAAAAAATGGTTGAAGAAATATCAGAACAGATGGAACTGAATAAAGACAACTTCGGTAACATTATGGTTGCAGTTTCGGAAGCGGTAACAAACGCAATTCAGCATGGCAATAAAAATAATCCTGAAAAGAATGTTTCGGTAAATTTTATACCAACAGAAAGTTACATTTCATTTATTATTGAAGACGAAGGCACAGGATTCGATTACAATAGCCTGCCCGATCCTACATTACCTGAAAACATCGAAAAACCTTCAGGAAGAGGTGTTTATTTAATGAAACATCTAGCAGACTTAGTTAACTTTAACAATAATGGCAGTTCAATTGAGCTTCGTTTCTATTTGAAATAGAAATTATTGTTTAACATAATTAATAAATCCATCAGCTACTTTAATTACAATGCTCTTTTTTAAGTGATGTGGTCTTTTGTCCACACCAAATTCTTTAGGTAGGAAAGCTACGGATAAATGTATCCTTAATTTATCAAACTGTGAATTACTTGATGTTTTATGCTGAGTATTTTGATCTGATGTTGAAAAAATTACTGCATCTACAACGTGTTTATTTGTCTTTCCATTCATTGTTAAGTCTCCATTTAGATGAAAAAGTCTGGAGGCATTATTTGTTGGAGGCGGCATTTGCGCTTCAGGTAAGTGAACACTAAAATTGAGTTTACTGTCGCTTAAGTCTTGTAGCCATTCATCAAGACTATCTACCCCTACTTTAAAGGTTGCGAAGTCTATTGAAAAAAGTAAATCTTGTTTATTCGCATCGTAGGAAATGTAAGCTTCGCTACTGAAGGAGAAACACACTTCTTTATGGTAGTTCGTCTGAATGTACACCCTAGAAGAGCTGAAAAACTGAGATTGTCCTTGTAATTCAACCGATAATACATGTAAAAAAAAGATAATACCTGATGCAGAAAATTTTTTTAAAGCCATAAATACAAAGTTAAATATTGAATAAAAAAGAAAGTAAAATACACCGATTAAAAGTGTTTTTTATCGAAAACTTAATTTAGCTAAACCTCTAATCCAATTACACAGACATCATCGATTTGTTCAAGTGCACCTCTCCACGATTCAAATTTTTGACGTACAACTTTCAGTTGCTCATTCATTGTTTTATCTTGAAGTGATAATAAAACCTCTTGAAACTGTTTGTACTTGAATTTTTTGCCCTTTGGCCCACCGAACTGATCTGCGTAACCATCAGTAAAAAGATAAAATGTTGTGGTGGTATTCAGAGGTATTTCATGAGTTGTAAAGGGCTTTTGCAAATCACTTTTACCAATCGGTTGTTTATCTGCAGTGATTTCGATAATAGTATTTTCTTTTAGCATCCACAGCGGATTATTTGCTCCGCTCCAAAAAGCTTTATTAATTTTTTTGTTGATACACAAAAGTGAAATATCCATTCCATCTTTTACATCTGCATTGCTTTTGGTAAAAGTTTCAATTACTAATTCCCGTGTTTTATCTAAAATTTTACCTGTTTCTGTTAGTTTGAATTCCTTTACCGCACGATTAAGCGCATTCGAACAAACTACCGAAACCATAGCTCCGGGTACTCCGTGACCCGTGCTGTCTGCTGCCGCTATGAAAACACAATCATCAACTTTCTCTGCCCAATAGAAATCACCGGCAACAATATCTTTAGGCTGATAGTAAATAAAATTCTCAGGAAAATTATTGTTTATCATTTCTTGTGGAGGGAGAATGGCTTCTTGCAAACGTTTTGCGTATGCAATACTATCTAATATTTCTTTTTGCTTTTCTTCTACAAGGTGTTTTTGTTGAACCACCTCAGCAGTTCTTTCTTCTACTTTTTGCTCAAGGTTCGCGTAAGAAACTTGAAGCTGAATAACCATTTTATTAAAGTTCTCAGATAGTAAGCCAATCTCATTATTACTTTCTAAATTCACACGCTCGTCCAATTTTCCGGAGCTTATTATACCAACTTTTTCAGTTAGAATTTTTATTGGTCTTGTAATAACTCTGGCGCGGTATGACACAATTGCAATCAGCGGAGTAATTGTAAAAAGAAAAATCAGTAAGAATTTTTTAATTTCATTTTGAATCAATTCCTTTTCTTTAGACTTATCAGACACAATATTTATTACGTATGCGTCATATAGTGAAGCATTCATTATTGGTAGATAAATAAAATCAACGATAAAATCATCATCGGCTTGTGGGTCAATTATTCTTACATTTTTTTTCGTTAAAATAGCCGAATCAATCCACTTATTGTAGCGTTTATCTTTAACGTTAATTGTAGCGACATTTAGAATTGGTTCTAACAATTGGATTTTTTTAATTTCAGAAAATTTAGAAGCAATTTCGCTAACTTTATTTTCCAGCATCTGTTTGAGTTCATTTGCTTTTTGTGAGGCAAACCCCAATTCTATTATATAATTTGTATCAATTGTAGTTATATAGCCATATTTTTTTATTTTGCCCGTGTTCATTTCAAAACCAAATCTATCCGCTAAAAAAGCTGTGTCCCTAAAACGCTTCTCGAAAAAATTTCTAAAGTTCGAATCAATTTTATAAAAATTTAAATGTAAGTCTTTCCTAAATGTAGTATTCCTTATCTCCCCTTTCCGATCTATTAAATAAACAAATTCCTTTGTTGTATCCATACCCAAACGTATAGATGAAAGGTATAAATCTGATGAAATTGGATCATGAGATTTGAAATAATCTCTCCACAATAAAGCTACCTTATTCATGCGGTGATTGAACTCATCCTCGTGTAAATGCATGGAATAATCATAAAATGTAATTAATGTTTTGACTTGATCTACAATCAATTTTCTTTCATTCGCATAACTTTCTTCCAATTTTTGTCTATTATAATAATAGCTTATGTAAGAAAATGCCATGATGGTTAGGATTAATGGCAAAATAATATTTAGCAAGAGCTGCTTAAAAATAGTGGTTGATTTACTCGACATCTACTTCCAAATATATGCTTTTGTTTTTACACAGTATGAATTATAAAAGTAAAATATAAGGTGATTTTACTAAAACAAAATTTATAATTTAAAGGAATATCAAGAAAAATATTAACGGGAAAGGTTACGATTCATATTAATTAAAACTAATAGGCTGAGTGAAATAAACTTTGATGAGTTGGCCGATATTTCCAAATCGCTTTTAAGTCTAACGGCCAATATCCCCAACAGGAAAAACATGAAGGCTGGATTGGTAATGTTAGATAGGAGTAAATTTATGTCCATGGATATTTAATTATTTAAGTTCAAGGATTACAAAAATCACAATACATAGCGTCCTCCTTTTCTCTGCTATTGGGAAACAATCTTTCCTCAACAAAAGCACATTTACTGCATTTGTAAATGTGTTTCAGGGTAGAACGTGTTGGCATGTTGCAAATTTCACACGGCAGACCACTCACCACATCCTTTACAACAAATCCCGGCCAAGAACATTTTGTACAAACAGATGAAATGTTTTCCATCAATTTAATTGAGCATGATTTGATTACTTCCATTCTTGTTGGATTGTGCATGGCTCTCATGTCTGTTTCAACATATACTTTTCCGTTTGTCTTATAAATACTTCGGAACCCATGTGTCAGGGTTTCCCAATCTCTAATGCCTTTAAAAATTCCTGATGCAGCTTCTTTCCTTTCTTTTAATATAATTCCATGGTCCGGAAAACCTACTCGTTTAGCAAAATCTTTTAAAGCCTTTTCTGACTTAATTTCTTCGCCAGCAAAATTGGTTTTAGTACTGATTTCTTTGGCAACTATTTCAATGTTGTTTTTTGTGTCAATCAACATCATCATTTCTTCATTGGCAGCAACGAAAAATAAACTGGGGTGCGGACCAAAAGATCCTTCATTACCAATTACCAAATCACCACCGCTAACCTCAAGCGCCATCATGCACTTCTTTCTTAAAGTTGTTAATGCATCATCTTTTCTTTCTATCTCGCCAGAAAAAGTTCCTAATGAATCGGTATTTAAATTTTTTTGAATGATGGTATTTACCTCCAAATACTCCTTTACAACCGGAGCAATAACCAACTCTTTACCGTGCATTGTTGCGATTGTAAGTTCTCTACCCTCGAAAATATTTCTATAGGAATTTGAGGATTTTATGATATGCTTCAATTTTATTATTTAATTGAGTTCAAATAAAAACTCCGGAACAAAGCCCGGAGTTTTAATGTTGATGATTAGCCTATTTTTATTTCGGCTTCCAGTTCACAATTTTTAGAACCTGAAAGAATCAACTGCTTTGCTTCATAAAATTGCTGTTGCAATTGTTTAATTCGGCCTTCTCTCATTTTGATATCTTCCTCATTGTGACTTTTCTCTATTTTATTCTCGTGAAATTTGATTTTCACATGAATCAATTGGGTCAGAATATCAAGAGCTTCTGCCTGACTGAAATGACCTTTTAAGAGTTGTAAATTCATAAATTGTAAAATTTTTGATTACTGACCCTGACCAAGTGAATAAGCGGCTTTGCCGTCAAAAGAATAAAGATTTTCTGTTTTTACCACATCAATGTTGTTCTTTTGAGCTTTAGTCAGTAACTCAATGATGTTCTCCTTAGTTATATTTTTTCCTTCAACAGGTTTAAATCTGCAACGCCAGTGATCGGTACAAAAAGTCTCTGGAAAACCTTCCGGCCATACTTTTATTCCCCTGTTAGTAATCATATTTAATTTAACATCGGAAGTATCCAATAGCTGAACAATTTTTGCGAGCTCATCTGCACTGTTTTCACGCCAGTGTACAAACAAATCAACACCCAACAATTCTTTCTTTGCTGCCGTCTTACGTTTGTATTTCGGCAAATTTAGTGTTGCATTTTTGTCGTAGTCAACCGCTTTAAGTTGCGATGGTCTTTGTCCCAGATTTTTAATTACTGCCTCAGCGAATTCTTTGGTTCCAACTTTCTGTTTGCTCACCCCCTCTTTAAAAATATCGTAAGTATGAATTCCATCCTCAATGGTTTTCAACCAAGCATTCTGAACTTTTTCAGCAACTTCTGTTTGGCCAAGATGAGTCAACATCTGAATAGCTCCCTGTAACAAACCCGACGGATTGGCCATATTTTGTCCGGCCCTTCTCGGTGCTGAACCATGAATGGCTTCAAACATTGCGCATTCTTCTCCAATATTGGCAGAACCTGCAAGACCTACCGAACCTGCAATTTGTGCGGCAACATCGCTCAATACATCTCCATATAAATTTGGCATCACAATCACATCAAAAGCCTCAGGCGTGTCCGCCATCTTAGCGGCACCAATATCAATGATCCAATGTTCGTTTTCAATGGTTGGATACTCTTTTGCAATTTCATCGAATACCTGATGGAAAAGACCATCGGTCTGCTTCATGATGTTGTCTTTGGTGAAACAGGTTACTTTTTTACGGCCGTACTGTTTGGCGTATTCAAACGCGTAACGTACAATTTTTTCACATCCCGGACGACTGATCAACTTTAAACACTGAACAACTTCATCCGTTTGCTGATGCTCAATGCCTGCATATAAATCTTCTTCGTTCTCCCTCACAATCACTATGTCCATATTAGGGTGTTTAGTTTTTACAAAAGGATGTAAGCTCATGCAAGGCCTAATGTTGGCATACAAGCCAAGAAATTTTCTTGTGGTAACATTAAGACTTTTGTATCCGCCGCCCTGTGGAGTTGTGATTGGCGCTTTTAAGAACACTTTGTTTCTTCTGATTATGTCCCATGAATCCTTAGAAATACCTGAAGTATTACCAGCCAGATATACTTTCTCCCCGACTTCAATTTCATCAACTTCAATCTGGGCACCTGCGGCTTTAATGATAGCTAAAGTGGCATCCATTATTTCAGGGCCGATGCCATCACCCTTTGCAACTGTTATTCTTTTCATGAGGTTTAATTTTTTGTTGCTGCAAAATTGAAACAAATTGAATATAAATTTTTATTTATATTTGTAATGTTTATCATAAAAATTAATTATGAACTACACACTCAATCAACTGCGTATATTTTTAAAAGTGGTCAACACGCGCAGCATCACTAAAGCATCAGAAGAACTTCATCTTACTCAGCCGGCAGTATCTATTCAGTTAAAAAATTTTCAGGACCAGTTTAATGTTCCATTAATTGAAGTAATCAACAAAAAAATATTTGTTACAGATTTCGGAAAAGAGATTGCACTTGCCGCAGAAAAGATTCTTGCAGAAGTGTATGCCATCAATTTTATGCTTCACGCACACATGGGACAATTAACCGGTAAACTGAAATTTTCCGTTGTGTCAACCGGTAAATATGTGGCACCCTATTTTATTTCCGGATTTTTAAAAGAGCATCAAGGTGTAGAGCTAATCATGGATGTGACCAATAAAGCGCAAGTAATTTCCAGTTTAGAAAAAAATGAAGTGGATTTCTGTTTGGTGAGTGTTCTTCCTGATAATCTTAAAATAGATAAGGTAGAATTGATGCAAAATAAATTGTTTTTAGTTGGAAACAATGAAATTAAATTTTCTGATAAAGAAAACGACAAGAAAATATTTGAAAACATTCCGCTCATTTACCGTGAGCAAGGATCAGGCACCAGGCTTGTAATGGAAAGATTTATCAAACGAAATAATCTTCCTGTGAAAAAGAAGATGGAATTAACCAGTAACGAAGCGGTAAAACAGGCGGTGATAGCAGGTTTAGGTTATAGCATCATGCCCTTAATAGGCATTAAAAATGAGTTGATAAGTAATGAATTACAAATTGTTCCGGTAAAAGGATTTCCGGTAAAATCTAAATGGTATTTAATTTGGCTGAAAGAGAAAAGACACTCACCGGTAGCTCAAGCTTATCTTGAATTCATCAGAAAAGAAAAACAAAAAATAATTGAGGAAAATTTTGATTGGTTTGAAAAATATTAATGCCGAGTTACTTTTTCCTTACTCTCTGTCCGTTATCATATTCTATTCTTGACATCTCATTCCCTTTAGGGTCATAGAAAATCCAGGTGCCATGAGGAACACTTTGATATTTTTCTGAAACACCGCGTTTCTTTTCTTTTATCACTTTGTATCCACTGACCGCTTTGATTTTCCCGTCTGAGTAGTAAGAAATAGCCTTACCGTTTAATCTGCCATCTTTAAAATTTTGTTCCTGCATTAAACCACCTTCGGGATAATAATATTTCCATTTTCCTGTTTGCTTCCCAAGCTTATTATATTTTCCTTCTGAATCAACGTAACCTCCCTGATCGTAAAATGTTTTCCAATTTCCAACTTTTAAATCATACCAATACTTACCTGTTTCTTTAGGTGCGTTATCCCGATCATACCAAGACTCAAATTTTCCGTGCTTTTTACCTTTACTGTAAATTATTCGAGTACACTGCTTGCTGTTGGGATAATAAGAAACCCACTCTCCCTCCATAATTCCATTCTTAAAATTTCCGGAGTTGTATAATTGTCCATTTTCAAACCACGAGTTCCATAAGCCATCTTCCTTATCATCCTTAAAAATTCCCTCATGCAGTTTTTTTCCGGACTCATACCATGTTACCCAATTGCCGTTTTTCTTCCCTTTTGAATAGGACCCCTTTTTCCAATCCTTACCATTAGCGTACCAGTAACTCCAATTACCTTCTTGAAGATTCTCCTCGTAATTTCCTTCTGATTCAAGATTTCCTTTTTCTGACCAGTATTTCCACATACCTGTCTTGAGGCCGTTATCATAACTACCTTCGGTTTCTAATTTTTCATTGTTGTAGAACCATTGCCATTTACCGTACATCAGACCATCCTTGTAAAGTCCCGTTGACTTAACTTTTCCGTTATCATGGTAATCTTTATACGATCCGTTCATTTTTCCTTCAACAAGATTGGATTCATATTGTATTTTACCGTCGGACTTGAAAAACAACCATAGACCATTTTGTAATCCGTTTTTGTAATTTCCTTTTGCCCGGACACGACCATTAGGCCATAACAACTCAAATGGTCCGGCACCATCTTTTATAGATTGAAGGCCGGTTTCATTCCATACATTCAAAATATACTCTAAAGAGTCTTTGATTTCTTTTTCAAGTTTACTTTGACCATTTTCATAATATTCTTTCCATGACCCGCATATTTTTCCGTTGCAGTAATTTTCTACTGAGGCGAGTTTTCCATTGCTGAAGTAATTCTCAACCTTACCATCTTTTTTATCATTTAAAAAAAATCCTTTTGATTGAATATTTCCATTTTCAAACCAATATATCCACTCTCCTGACTTTTGACCTTTTTTATAATTGGCCGAACTCTTCTGCCGACCATTTTCATACCACGAACTCCAAACACTATCCGGAAAATTCATTTTAAAATAAGTTTCCTCCTCCTTTTTTCCACTTTTATAAAAAAACAAGTTGGGTCCGTTTTTGTATCCATTCCAGTAACTGAGAGTATACTTCACTGACTTACCATCCTCATAGTAGTACACCCAAATACTATCCTGCTTACCTTCTTTAAAAACCCCTTTGCAGGATAAATTTCCCGTTTCAAAGTAATAACTACACTTACCGTGGGCTTTACCTTTCAATAAATTTTTTACAGATTTTACTTTGGATTTGCCTTCGTCCCAATACTCTGTTTGCGGCTGGGCGGAAATATATCCTGTACATACAAGAATCGAAAAAATAAAGGTGGGCAAGTTAAATTTCATATTATAAAAATAGGTAAGCTTTATTAACTCATTGGCTGAAAAATGATGATTTGTAAACATTCATGGGTTGATAGTGCTTACCGATAAAACTGCTTAAAGACCATCAATGTAATGCAATTAAATTTGTAGGTTTGTATACGTAAATTCGAAAAAATATTACATGAAGAATTTTCTTCTGGTTTTCGCATCAGTTTTTTACCTTCAGTTAAGTTCGCAAAACTGGACAATTGATCAGTGTATTGAATATGCAGTTAAAAACAATATAGGAATTAAACAGTCAGGCATTAATGCTCAAACCGTTAAAAATAATTTACTTGTAACTAAAGCTTCTGCATTGCCCAGCCTGAACATTGGCGCGGCCCACACTTACAATTTCGGTAAAACTATAGACCGCTTTACAAACCGTTTTGCCGATCAAATGGTTTTGTCTCAAAACGTTTTCTTGTCCTCAAGTGTTACACTTTGGAGCGGTTTAAGTCAATACAACACCATAAAGCAAAATGAATTTAATTATCAGGCGGCAGTAGAGAATGTAAAGCAACAGCAAAATGATCTCGCTCTTAATGTAGCTACTGCTTTTCTTCAGGTAGTTTATGCCGAGCAATTAATTGAAGTGCAAAAATCACAAGTTAACATTTCCAAGGATCAGTTGGAACGAGTACGTAAACTAGCTCTTGCAGGCACTTTGGCAGAGAGCAATGTATACGATATAGAAGCCCAGCTTTCTGCGGATCAATATAATTTGACCAACGCAGAATCAAACTACAGGGTTTCACTTTTAACCTTACAGCAATTGATGAACCTTGACTCGGTTTCAAACTTCAAGATTCAACAGCCGGTAATTGATGTTACTCAAACGGATCTTACACAAATTAATGTTGCTCGAATTTATAATGAAGCTTTAAAAAACCAGCCACTGATTAAAAGTGCAGAGTTATCTTGGAGAGGTTCGGAAAAGGGACTTGCTGCTGCCAAAGGTGGAATTAGTCCGTCATTATTGTTATCCGGAGGGTTGGGAACAGGATATTCAGGATTAAATTACGATTATGATTTTTCCTATTCAAGTTATCTCGCAGGATACACGAGTTCACTTGATTCAGTATATCTTGTTCAAGCAAGTCCGATACAGAAAGGAGTAAAATCCTTTGCCAACCAGTATAGTGCAAACGTTAATAAAAGTATAAGTATTCAACTGAACATCCCTTTGTTTAATGGACTTAAGACTCACATTAATATTGAGAATAACAAACTGAATGTACTTAATCAGAAATTAAATTACGATCTTGCGAAACAACAACTATTTAAAAACATTGCGCAAGCACATGCAAATGCAATTGCCGCTTCCGACAAATACAAAGCTTCAAAAATTGCTGTAGATGCGGCTGATAAATCATTCAAATTTACTGAGACAAAGTTTTCAGCGGGAGCCATAAATGCCTTTGACTACAGCACGGCAAAAAATAGACTCATGAAGGCGCAGGCCGATATGCTCAACGCCAAATTTGATTTAATTTTCAGATTGAAAGTTCTAGATTTTTATCAAGGTAAACCACTTACATTTTAAACAATGAAAAGATTACTTACATACATATTTTCCGGTATTGGCATTTTATCCGTTTCCATTTTACTAAAGAGCTGTAATTCGGGGAAAGAATTAAAGGTCAGTGTAGAACAACCTGCCAACAGAGAAATAACGGAAATAGTAACGGCAAATGGTAAAATACAGCCGGAGATAGAATTAAAAATTTCTTCAGATGTGTCGGGTGAAATCATTGAAATGAAGGTTAAAGAGGGAGACCGTGTAAAAAAAGGTGATTTGCTTTGCAGAATTAAGCCTGACATTTACGAATCTTCAATGGAAAAAATGAGTGCGGCAGTTAACAGCAGTAAAGCAGGAATGCAAAATGCTTTTGCAATGGTAGAGCAGGCAAAAGCAACGATGAGTAATTTGGAATCAATTTACAACAGGAATAAGAAATTATACGATGAGAAGGCTATTTCACAGCAAGAATTTGAAGCTTCACGTGCACAGTATGAAACGGCTAAAGCTAATGTAAAAGCCGCTGAGGAAAGTGCAAAAGGATCAGAGTTCAATATTAAAAGTGCAGAGGCATCATTGAGAGAGGCAAATACCAACTTATCTAAAACATATATCTATGCCCCGGTTGATGGTACCGTTTCAAAACTCAATAAGGAGGAAGGAGAACGCGTTGTAGGAACTGCAACCATGGAAGGAACCGAAATTTTACGATTGGCCAATTTGAATGAGATGGAGGTAAGTGTAGACGTAAATGAAAATGATATAGTAAGAGTGCACTTAAAAGATTTAGCTCTGATTGAAGTCGATGCCTATGGAGACAGAAAATTCAAAGGAATTGTAACAGAGATTGCAAATTCAGCAAACAACAACTCCGGATTATCAGCAGAGCAAGTAACAAATTTTACTGTGAAAATCAGAATTATTCAGGAATCTTACAAAGACCTTATTGCGCCGGAAAACCCAGCTCCGTTTAGACCGGGAATGAGTGCCGCTGTAGAAATTCAAACTAAGACAGTGAAAAATGCACTTTCGGTTCCTATATTATCAGTGACCACAAGAATAGATTCAAGCAAACTTGTCAAAGAATCTGCAACAGGGGAAAAAAATGGAATGGAGGTTACTAATCTTAATCTCGAAAAAAAGGAGCAACAAGAAGAGATTAAACCTGATGAAGTAGTTTTTGTTGTTCGGGAAGATGAAGTAAAAATGATTAAAGTTAAAACTGGAATTCAGGACAACAATTATATACAAATTGTAGAGGGACTGAGTACAAAAGACCAAGTGGTTTCTGCACCTTACTCTGCCGTATCACGTGAGCTGAAAGATAAAAGTAAAGTAACGGTGGTACCAAGGGAAGAATTGTTTTCTAAAACATCAGACAAGTAATCAATGTTAGAGTCAGTAAAGATTCTACATCTTGAAACATCCTCTACTGTTTGCTCGGTATCTATTTCTGTCGGTGAAAAAATTATTGATACAATCGAAGTTAACGACGGTTATACACACGCAGAAAATTTGCATGTATTCATTGATCAGGCAAGTAAAAAATCAGAAATTGAACTAAGAGAAATTCAAGCTATTGCAATCTCATCAGGGCCCGGTTCTTATACAGGATTAAGAATTGGAATGAGTGCTGCAAAAGGATTATGTCATGTATTACAAATACCACTTATTGGCGTTTCTTCACTGCTTTCAATTTGTTATTCTGAAGAAAAAAAAACCAAAAAATCTTATTACATCCCAATGATTGATGCAAGAAGAATGGAAGTTTATTTTGCAGTATATGATGATGAAATGAATGAAGTTGTTTCGCCATCAGCACTTGTTCTCAATGAAGATTCTGTAAAAATTTTCAAGAAGTATAAAGATGCTATTTTTTTGGGTTCTGGTGTGGAAAAGAGTAAAAATATTTTAGAAAACACAGGCAGTCACGAGTATTTAACTCAGGTTTATCATTCTTCAAGACACCTACTTAAACCGGCTCTTAAAAGTTATTATGAAAAGAAATTTCTCGACCTCGCATACAGCGAGCCTGAATACCTGAAGGAATTTTATGATGCGAGAAAACATCAGAAAGAGTAGTTATAACCTAAAGAAGTGATATAATCCGTTTCCGGATTTGATGTATTAAATTCTCTCTGAAAAATATATGATAATACAATCGAACTGTATTTATTTATCTCATAATTTAATCCGGCAACAAGTCGATAACGATTAAATAGCTTCTCTTCGTAATTTATACCATACCAAATCTCTCCGCTTACAAAAGGGGAATATTTAGTGTCTGTTTCATATTTTAATTGTAATTTGTTTCTTATTGCATAATCAGGATTTCGACCGTCCTCGCTACTCAATAAATCAGTGTACTGATTTTGCATTCTTAAACGATAGGTAAAAGAAATTCTATTTATTTTTTTTCTGTAGGAAAAATCTGCATAAAATCGATGCCTCAAGCCATAGCTGTCATCAATACTTCTTCTGGATACAAATCTGTAATT
The DNA here is from genome assembly GCA_046302135.1 of Bacteroidota bacterium. GTDB lineage: Bacteria > Bacteroidota > Bacteroidia > B-17B0 > Aurantibacillaceae > AM-1111. Next base: position 13,750 of record JBKCIQ010000138.1, read on the forward strand.
TAAAGCAAATCTGATTCTTTTATTTAATTTGTATTCTGATCCGATGTCTGCGAACACAGATCCCAACTCAGTTATATTTTCATTGAAACGGAAGGTAGGATTTAAGGAAATTGAAACTTTTGAATTGATTTTTTTTTCAATACCTGCTGATAGCCAGAGGCCTGCATCATTTACCTGTGAAAAAAAAATATTGGGAGAAAAAAGTATACCTGAAAAAATAAAATTAACTATAAAAGGAAATGATTTTAAAAATTTCATTAGGATCCTTTTCTTAAACTAGAATTATTTTCACGGTAATAAATTTTTACCTGAGCCATATCACGCAGAAAATCAATTTTAACTATGCTGTATCGATGTATATCAAGTCCTGTTCTATTTCGAAGATCGGCAAGAAAATCCTCCTCTCTATTTGCATTTATCAGTTCAATGTTCTCGTACATAATTACTTTTGCCAACTCTCGTTTCATGAAAAAATTACTTTCAAGTATCCATGCAATAAAAATAATGATGCTATTAACTATACCAATCATCATAAACTCCACCCAGAATTTTATTTTTTCTACCTTCAGTACCGCTGAAATCAATCCCATCGCAATCACGAGAAATAGATAGGTCATGTCTTTAATACTGATGTCCTCTGTACGATAGCGAAGCATTCCAAAAACTGCAAACAAACCAAAGGCCGCACCCATACTAAGTTCAACCTTATTCAAAAAATAGCACATGAAAAATATTACAAGGTTAAATACGAAAAACGTAAAAAATAATTCTCCCTGCTTGTAAATTCTAAAATATATGAAACGAATCAGTAAAATCATGAACAGCAAATCCATAACAAGCCTAGCACCTAGCTTGGTCATAAAGTCTACTATTTCGTTTAAATCTTTCTGAGAAGCAGAGGCCTCAACAAAAGTTTGCAAAAGGTACATTGGGTATTATTTTTTTTAAATTAATTAATTTAGGTTTGAAACTGTTTTTTTTAATCTGCGGCATGGTACTGATTACAGCCAAGCAATATTTGCTGATTCCTCCCTCTCTGATGTGCAGTTTTTTCATTAGCTCAATAAAGGCAGATAACTGTTTACGATCTTGCTTAACTTCTGCGATAACTAATTCGTTCATCTTACAAACGTTTCCATCTTTAATAAACTCCAATCCTGTATCAATGGTGAGTCGCTCGGTGGAACTTTTACTTACTAACGTAATACGTTTGTAATTTACCCAAACATTTGGAACCAGTACCGAAGGATCAAAAGGTAATTGACTTTTAAGAAAAGATTCTGACTCATTCTGAAAAATATCAGGAACATCTTTTTTCTTTATTCTCGTTTTAATCGTTCTCCCTTTGTTGTTCTTAAATTTAACCTCAAGAAAACCAATTTGTGAATCTACATAGGTGCGGTGACGAATCTTATACCTATTGAGCATTCCGTTCTGATGTTTCAAATACAATTCATAGGCAGATGTGTCGTAATACAAAGTATCGTAAGATGAAGCACGTTTATCATTAATTTCTAGAACTTTATATTTTTCTTTGACAGCTTGCAATATCGCATCAAGATTTTTTTCATTAAAAGTGAATTTGGTATCCGTTCGGTTCATCAGCTTTACACCGTCCATTTCTTCGAGCGAAATTTTTTCAAAAGAATTGAGTATTTCAGGATATCCCATTTTACTTCGTTTCGTAGATATAACTCCTTTGAGAAATAACCTTCCCGGCCGCGTCAACAACTTTTTTTTCTGTCCGCAAACCATTCTTGTCATAAGAATATACAGTCTTTCTAATAAGTTTATCTGAAAAATCAAACACCTTTTCCTCGGATTTTTCATTAAAAGAATTGTGACTGATAACTACCTTCTCGTTTAATTTTCCTTCAGGACCATACACAAGTTCCTCTATGAGGTCATTTTCTGAATTGTATTTGCTGACAACTTTGCGCTTTATCTCTCCGTTATCTCCGAATTCAATTTCTTCAACTGTATTTCCATCACCATCAAACTTTTTAAAATCATCTTTTTTCAATTGACCAGCAACAACAACCTGTGAAGTGACAGATTTAATTTTGAGTTTCTTTATTTCTTTCTTGGACTGAGAAAATACACCGATCACAGAAAAGATGAGTATAAGCAAAAATATGTTTTTATGAATCTTCAATTTTTCACTTATAAATTACAACATTTGATAAATCAACAGTCTGCCTGTTTTCAGTGATCTCAATTTCCCGGACTACGGCAGAGTCAAGCAAAACAGGTTGACCCGATGAGGCAAGAGCCATCGAATAGGTATAAATCTTGTATTTGCCTTTTCTTAAATATTTGAATTCAAATTGTCCATCATAACTTGATCTTATTCTGTCGCCATAACTCACATCATCACCATATATGATATAAACATATTCATCATACCCCGCATATTCGGCCATCGTGGGGAAATCTTTTACCCATAGCCGACCTTTAATGGAAGAGTTTCCGCCCTGACCTGCAGGTTTTTTACAAGACAATAAAACCAATAACAAAAGACTAACGAGTACCGAATTTAGAACTTTGAGATTCTGTATGAAGAATTTTTTCATTAAGACAAATCTAAGAAACTTAACATTAAGTTAACAAAATTCATTTGTTATTGACGTAAAAAATGGTAATTAAGCGGTGATTATTTCAGTTTTGGTATCAAGTGCATCTCTTAACCCATTGCCCAACAACAAAAATGCCAATACGAGCAACATGATGGCAACACCAGGTACAATGGTAAGATAAACTGTATCCGGATTATCAATGTAATTGATATGATCTCTTATCATTTTACCCCACGAAACCATTGGTGGTTGTGCTCCGAAACCCAGAAAAGAAAGACTTGCCTCAGTAATAATTGATGTGGCAAAGTTGGAAGCAGAAATTACAATAACCTGACCTGCAAGTGAAGGTAAAATATGCCTTGAGATGATTCTGAAATTCGAAAATCCAAGTGCTTTACCTGCCTCCACAAATTCTTTTTCTCTAATGCTCAAAATTTGACCTCTTACCATTCTGGCACAATCAACCCACATCGTAAGTCCTACAGCGATAAACACCTGCCAAAAACCTTTTCCTAACGCAAAAGTTAATGCAACCACCAAAAGCAAAGTTGGTAAAGACCACATTACGTTAATTAACCAAAGTATGGATTCATCTACCCACCCTCTGAAAAAACCGGCAAGTGAACCTAGTAAGACACCGAGAAAAAGTGAAATAAAAACAGAAATGAAACCGACAGCCAAAGAAATTCTGGTACCAATTATTAATCTACTCAATAGATCTCGTCCTGATTTGTCAGTTCCTAAATAAAATTTCTTTTGAATCACATGTTCCTTTTGGAAAATTTCTCTAAGTTCTTTAAAGGTATAATTTTTCGTTTTTTTTATGTCAAGATCATAAAATGTAACAGAGCGATTTCTTTCGTTAACCTTTAAGGTGGGTTTTTCTACCGAAAAAATTACATCTGCAAGATTATACCTTTTAGATACGGCATTACGATAATTTTTTTCTGTTGAACCGGTATATAGACTAATGATAACATCTGCATCAGAAAACTCATAATGATGAATTGGCTCTAACTCAAACATCTGTTTTTGCCCATTTAACATTATGTCAATCCAACTTTGATCAGGTTCAGGGGTGTTTAATCTGGATTTAATCATCATTACTTCAAAACCCGGTTCCTTGAGAGAAAGTTCGGGCTGAACATTATTTGCGTTTGGACTTCGATCAGGCATTATAAGATAACCAAGAATGGAAACGATAACGAAAAAAACTATTACGTAGAGCCCGAATAAAGACAATCTGTTTTTCTTCAGGCGTATCCAGGCTAATTTTCGGGGAGAAAGTGAATCGTTTTTTTTCATTTAAACTGATCGCATCACAAATCTAAAAAAATTAATGGGCGGTTAGAAACAAAAAAGCAGGCAACAAGGCCTGCTTTAAAAAAGGAATTATGTTATTAAAACTGAATACGGTAACCTAGATTGAGAAAGAATAGAGCGTCACCGTATTTAATTTCGGATCCTGAGTATTCAAAAGAATAATTGTATGTGGAAACTTCATCAGTGAACCTCTGAGTCCATTTAGAGCTCCCATATAAATGATACATGAAAGGAATTTCAGCATATAACTTTCCCGGTCCTATTTTTTTATCTACTCCTAATGAAAGATTTGCAGTTAAAGTTCTTTCTTTTGTATCATACTGCGAATCATAATAAAGCGTGTCATTACTGGCTAATTCTGTCGTGTAATTTGATTTGTAATTACCTAAAATAAATCCGAGACCTGCACCTCCATAAAAAGTGAAATCTGATTCAGCAGTATTATCGCCTTTAAAATAATAACGCACACCTAAATTAAAACCTACATAAGCATCTGTACTACTTCCTTTAATATTGTAAGTTCGAGATGTTCCCTCTCCCCCAATAGAACTGCGGTCGAATGGACTCAACTGCATCAATGAATAACTTTGGAAAGTGGCGGACAATTTGTTTTTAAGGGCATAAGAGAACTGTAAGTCATGACCAAGATTATTTTCCGGAAGATAAGACACTCCCAAAGATCCTGACATTTTTTTTCAGTTTGTGCATTGAGCAATGCTGTAACAAAAAACAGCACCAGCAAAATAGATTTAAAGTTATTATTCATAGTTTTTTTTTCAATTTTACAAAAACATGAGCAAAAGAACAAATTGATAAAATACATTTATTAACGACCTTTCCATGCGAAATTGTTGAAAACATTGAAACTGAGAACAAGAAATATATAGATAGGGATAATTAATGAAATCAAGGGGATCAATATACAAACCCTAAGAGTCGGTTTCCAATATGAAAAAATCAAAATAAAAAGGTCTACTGCTACTTTGGCAGAAAGAATGCAAGCAAAAAATAAACAGTAATCTGATTCCAAGATTGATAAAATAGCAGACAATAGAATTAAAAAATTCGTAAAAAAAACAAGGAATGCAGATAAAGAATTTATCGGATTAGTAAATAACTTAAACTTACCGGCCCATCTACTTTTTTGATTAAAAAAATCTGTCCAACTTTTCATTCCGAAGGTTGTAACCGCGGCTGATTCTGAGGAAATATAACCTATCTTATAGTTCTTACTTTTCCTAAATTTTTCCAATAAAAAAATATCATCACCGGAAGGAATATCAAAATTACCCTCATATCCATTCAAATCCATAAAACAACTTTTTTTGAAAACAAGGTTTGCACCGTTACATAAGTAAGGAAATCCCATCAACGCCATTCCACCACCAGAACTTTGCAAGACAGAATGTTCCAACTGTTGGAAAGACCCAAGAAAATTACTTTCTGTGCTCAAATTTACAGGGGCAATAAAAAAATCTCGATCGTATTTTTTAGTCTGTACTGCAATCGAATTTAACCATAACTTACCCGACACTGTATCCGCATCCCGGGTGATGATGATTTCATGGGCCGCTTTCTTCACACCCTCTGAAATGGCACCTTTTTTTCTGTATTGATTATTAACCAAACTAATGATTCTTATTTTGATATTAGAATTTGTCCGGATGAAGTCATCTACTATCTCTACTGTGTTATCCTCAGAATCATCATCAACAACAATGATCTCATAATTTTCCACAGGATATTCCTGATCAATTATGCTTTTAAGGCAGGTCAAAATATTACTTTCTTCATTACGGGCAGGAATAATGATACTGAAGCAAACAGATGTATCTTTTTCATCATATTTTTTCCGTCGGCCAATGAAATAAACCAGAGCCGATGATAAAAAGAAAAAAGAATAAAAGATTAGTGTCACTACCGATATTAAAAATATACCGTCTGAAATCTTCATTCTTCCGTGTTTTTTGAATTTTTATTGAGTAGAAAAAAAAGATATCCAAATATTGAAGGAGCAACAATATTAATGATCCACAAAAACGTTGAAGCGATAAAAATGTTCATACTACTTTTTTCAATAGGAGAAAAAATAAGAATAGCGATTCCTCCGCGCATAAAAGCCTCGATAGCACTAAACATGGGTATAATAGTGGTTAGTAAATAATATAAACAAACACCAAGGCAAACATCAAACACCGGTACGTGATCAAAAAATATTTCAATAAGTAAAAAAAACTGAATAGAAAAAGTAAGATAACGCAATAAAGAATATATGCTCAGCTTAAAAAGTAGAGGTCTACTGATTTCGATTTTTGAATTTAAATGCTTTTTTATTTTTTCATTCTTTTTAAGTAACTCATAGAACCAAACAGGCTTTGTAATAAATGCTGATAAAAGTAAAATAAGAAGAGTCGAAGCGATTAAGACATAAACAGTAAATTGATTTGTACTTTGATTTTTTTCCTGAAAGAAGATGATTAACAACGATGTTATTCCTAAAATCAAAGTTACCAGAAGCTGGATAATCCCGTTTACAAAATGAAGATAGGTTGCAGATGCTCTTCTGTCTGCAGGCAGGAATAAAATTTTTCCTGCAAACTCAGTAGCGCGACCGGGTGCCAGGTTACCAAACGCCACACCGGATAAGACGGATTTAAATGCTTTGAAAAAACTCATCGGCATTATTGTTGAATCGATAATGGTTTTCCATTTAAGTGATTCCAATAACCAGTTCAAAAGCATCAGGATTACTGCGCCTAATAAAAGTATCCAGGAAAATAAACTTCCGAATTTTTTACTCAATTCATCCCAACTGAATTTTTGGAACTCTTCATGCAGTCTATTATAAAGAACATAGCAAAGCATCAACCCTGCAAGAACTTTAAGAATTAAATAAAATATCTTTTTGGTTTCAGTTTTCAAATAAAGCAAAGTTAATCCTATGTTTTTGTTTAAGGTATTCTAATTTGCCAATTTATTTTTTAAAACGATTGATGTTGATTACATCCTATTTATTTGAAGCTGATATCAGGAAAAAAATGTAAATTCAAAATACTTTAAATGATGGAAAAAAAGACTCAATCTAAAGAAAAAATAATTCTTGGCATAGACCCCGGTACAGTGATAATGGGTTACGCTTTAATCAAAATTGAAGCGAAAAAACCCGAATTATTGGTTAGTGGCGTATTAAAATTGAACAAATTAGATGACCATGCTTTAAGGCTGAAAAAGATTTTTGAAAGAACACTTAATTTGATTGAGGAATACCATCCTGACGAGCTCGCTATTGAAGCCCCATTTTTTGGTAAGAATGTACAGTCTATGCTAAAACTTGGAAGAGCGCAAGGAGTTGCAATTGCGGCCGCACTTTCGCGTGAAATTCCGGTATTTGAATATTCTCCCAGAAAGATTAAACAATCTGTTACAGGCAACGGAAATGCTTCTAAAGAGCAAATGGCGGCCATGATTGGAAATTTAATTGAATTGAAAACAAAATTTGATTACATGGACGCCTCCGATGCTTTGGGTGTTGCGCTTTGTCATCACTTTCAAAACCAGCCCGGAAAAAAACAGAAATCTTTTACAGGTTGGGAGGCATTTTTAAACGCAAATCCAAGTAGAAAAGCTTAATACATTTAAATAATTAGCCGTTCTAAAAATTATTTTGGAGGAATGATTATGGCCTTTCTCTGTAAAATTGCCTGATTTGTTGCGTCAAGTCCCTGCTTAGCCAACTGGTAGCTTGGGCTGAATTGTAATTTAGGATTAGTCTTTACAGCATTATCATTCAGCTCAATGCACTTACTAAAATAAATTTGTGCTGAATCCATTTGATTCAGTGAGAAAAATACTCCTCCGAGGTTATAAGCTGTTTCAGGATTATTTGCGTTAATCCAGTAGGAAAGCTTAAGCAATCTTAGCGCACCACTAAAATCCTTGTTGGTCTGCCCTTTAATTTTCGCCTCCTCGTTCAACCTTGGTGACAACACATCATAATAGGTTTTTAAATACGGATTATTCGGGTACAATCTTTCAGCAGACTTCCAGGTATAAACAGAGCTGTCGAGATAATTTTTCTTGGCGTCAAATTCATGCAATTTATAAAAAGCCAAACCTAGATTTAGGTATCCGTTTACATAAGTTGGATGTAATTCCAATGCGTGCTGTAAATATCCCTTTGCCTTTTTCAGGTATGGTACTCTCTGGCTTGCGTTCTGAGGCCATTCTGATTTATCTATCCATCTTGCACCGGCATTACCCAACACCAATACAGAATTTGGTACTGTTTCCACATCTTTACAAAACAAAGTCATGTCATTTTTCCAGTCGTAATTTCTATACCAGGTTTTGTAACTTCCCGCTATTGTAATGATTAATGCAACAGCTCCGACTAAAATACGTCTTACAATAATGTTTGAAATTATTTTTTGAAGTCCGTCTGTAAACAACCATGCAAGGCCAACCGCGACGCCAAGTGAAGAATGAAAAACGAGTCGTTCGCCCATAGTGGCACCGATATCAAACAAAATATTACCAACCATCATCAAATTAGCAAAGAAGAACAAAAATGCAAATGCAATTTTTTTTCTCTTAATAAAGGTTAGGTAATAGGTAAGGCCTGCCATTCCAAGATAAATTACCAATGATAAAATAACATCCAGATTTTTGAAATGTCTGAACTCAATGGTATTAAAAGAATAATCAGAACTCAATTTTATTGGGAAGAGCAACAAACCAAGATATTTAAGAAGTACAAATATTTTTGTAGCCCACAGACTCTCCTTGTCTATAATCCAACCCCTGGTAGGATCATCAGTTGTTATTGGCAAATAAGGATTATTCAGAATTTCCGTATCCGGAACTTTAGGTTTTAAAGTAACTGAGGCAAACCTCATTGCAAGATAGATCATTAAGAATTGGGAAATAAAAATCATGAATGCCAGTGGTGTTTTCATTCGATAATCTTTTGAAAATACAATTGTACTAACAACTGAAAATATAAACACACACATTACTTGCCTGATGATGTGTTCTTTTGCTTCATCTCCTTTTGCTATTAAATACAAGAAAAAAGCAAAAAATAAAAGTATCACTATAAATATCACAGGCCTAGGACTTGTAGATTTCCAACTACTATTCGATTCGTTGGAGAAAGAGCCCTTTTCTTTTTTTGATATTGTTTTTACATAGGGGTCTCGTTTAAAGTCAATGATTCCAAATGCATAGAAAGTTAATGGAATTACAGGCAATAATACTAAAGCATATTCCTTCGAGAGTAGTGCGAAAAAGAACATGATTCCTCCAAGAAGCAAATCAATATAATTACGTTTCTCCATGTACCGGAAAGCAAATGTGAATGTAAGTGTCATGAAAATAATTGAGAAAATTTCATCCCTGCTTTTGATGTTAGCAACGACCTCAGTATGTATCGGATGGATTGCAAATATCAACGTCGCAAGAAAAGCCCAATCCGGATTGTGCTTCAGTAAATGATTTCTTAAAAATCCGAAAATCACTATTACGGAAATCATGTAGAATAAAACATTATTGAAATGCCTTAGTTTAGACCCTTCCACTTCACAATCTTTATCATTTACATTTCCGTCTTGATTGATATCTTCCTCATACAATGGAGCACCTTTAAATTTTTTATCTTTCAGCTTATTAAAAGGTATTGTATCAGATTGAAACTTAGCTCTCGATTTTCCTGTCACAGGATCTTTGATTTTTATTGTATCCCTTATAAAATTTGGTTTTCCTGAAAACTTATCCCAACATTCTCCACATTCGTTTTCTTCGGGTGTGCCATTTTTATTAAGATCAACCCAAGCATTTACTTCTTCCGGTTCAATCTGATTGTTTAAATTGAGATCTCTCCATTTATTAAAAACCCCATTAGGATAGGTTCCAATGAATTGCTGCTCTATTGCAAAACTTACTACACTAAGAGGTCTATAACGGCCACCTGCCAATTGATCCTCTGCGTTCATTTGTCTGTAAAAACTGTAATATGAATCTTTAGTTAGGATATCTCCAATACCTTTAGTCCCCTTCAAAACAAATTCATTTTTTTGTATTATAATACCGTCGTCAAGTGCGTTTTCATTATAAATGGAATTGTAGTAAATACCAAAACTCAAAACTGCAAGAATGATGTAAGCAATCCAATGGCCGCTGAAAGGAAAAATCCTTGGACCCGAAATTAAATCAGCCGGAACTGCTGAACTTTGAGCGACATTTTCCTTTTCTACGCCACGATCAATAGCATCTTTATTTTTTTTCTTAGACATTATTCAATCCTGATAAATTTGATAAATATTTTTAGTCACGAAGATATTTAAAAGACATGAATTAACAATCAAATTTTAATACTAACAAGGGATAAAATCGCATAAAATAACCTTAACTAAAATTAATTGTCTTAATTATAGAAAATATATGAAATTTGTGTTACTTAAAAATGGATTTTTCCCTTAAACGAATAATAACTTTAAGAAGGCTGGTGTTTCTTTTTTTATCGTTGTCGGTAATCGAGTTTACGCTATTGTTCAATACTAAATCTTCAATCCAGGATTCGACCCAAAGAATAGAAAAAAAATTACATCCACTAGAACTGGAAGCTAAAGCAGGCCTTGAGGATTTATATAATACTTTTAAAAACAATGAAACTTATATACGGAATTGGGAAGAAAACAAATATGAAAATCTATTTAAGGAAAAAGGGATTGTTTACTTAATATACGAAAACGATAGTCTTATTTTCTGGACTGACAACTCGCCTGCCATAGAAAATTACAGAAAGGAAATTTGTCTTGATCAGCCACTTGTACGTTTACGTAACGGATGGTTTGAAGTTCTGGAACACCCACAATCAAATAAGAATAAAAAGCATTTCATTGCCTTAATACTGATTAAAAACGAATTTTTATACGGAAATAAATATTTAACAAACGATTTTCAGACACATTTCAATGTGTCAAAATACAATCAAGTAAGTTCTGATACAACAATTGGAACGGTGGTTAAAAGCCATTTGGGTAAAAAATTATTTTCCCTAAAGGAACCTTATAGCGAAAGTGAATTTACAGAAACAAGCACATTTGGAAACCTGCTGTTTTTTATTTTATACATCTTACTTATCTATATTTTTTACCGAATATTTTTCGACGGATTCTTTCTAATCAAACGGAACACAGGAATCTTCTTATTTGTTTTTTCCTGTCTGGCACTAAGGTTAACAATGTTCATCACAGGTTTTCCTTCAGCAATACTTCAGAGCAAGTTTTTCGATTCATCAATTTACGGTAATGCTGATTCATTTTTATATCCACAACTCGGCGACTTAATAATGAATTTTGCACTCCTGCTCATTTTTTCTATCGTAATCTTTAAGCATTTAGACCAATCATTACGTAAAAATTTAAGTCTTTTGGTATTAATTATTACATTGTCATTTTACACCATATTGGTGAATTGCACAATAAATACTCTCGTGCAGAATTAAAATCTAAACTTAAGTTTAAACGACTTTTTTAATTGGAATGAATTAAGTTTTGTTGTTATCACTATAGTTCCAATAATGTTTATTCCTGTGTTTCTTATTGCTGTTAAATTGAATGAAAATTATTATGAAAATCCGAGCCCTATAAAAATACTCTTCTTGATTTTGCCTTTAGTAATCCATTCAATGTTTTCAATTTTCTATTTAAAAGGAGATTGGATTACAGCATTATGGCCATTATTATTTTACACTTTAATTTACATTATTAATAATAGAGAAAAAAGATTTTCGTTTTTTTATTTACTTCCGTTAGCAGCAAGTGCAGCCTTTGCCTCTGCCTGGATATTCAACGGTGAACAAATAAAAAAAGATATAGATTACAGAAGAGTTTATGCTGAAAATCTTGCCACACAACAAGACAATGTTGCAGAGAATTTATTTGTAGATGTCTTTAAAAAAATAAATACTGATCAACAATTACAAAATCTCATTTTCGATAAAGCTGTTAACCCTGCAGATATTGAACAAAGAATACGTCAAGTACACCTTGGTGGATATTGGGAAAAGTTTAATGTTGTTATCTCAGTAACTGACAGTAGCTGTAATGGACTTATTAAAAATGAAAACCCGATTTTTGATAACAATTCCTACTTTGATGAACAAATTGAATCCTGCGGAAATGCAACTGCATGTAAATATTTTTTCTTTGTAGATCATCCGGGCAGTCGTCAACGTTACATTGCAAGAATTCCGATATATTCCTCTACATTAAGTAAACTAAAGCCTTCTACGATTTATTTACAAATGGAGGCAAAGGCAAGACAGGAATCAACAGGATTTCCTGATTTGCTCTTGGATGAAAGTGTAAAGTCAAATCGTGAGCTGAAAAACTTTTCTTATGCAGTTTACAATGACGGGAATTTGCTCAGCAAAAGCGGACAATACAATTATCCCGAAACAATATTTTGGAAAAAACAACCTAACGGTCTGTTTACGCAATTCAAAAAAAATGAATTTGATCATATTTCATACGACCAAAAAAATATTTCAACTACAGTAAGCATTCCTAATGAAACTAACATTAGCCACTTGACGGCATATTCTTCGAGCTTCGCCTTTTACAGTTTTTTACTCTTATTGATAATAGTTATTGTTTCATTATTAAAAAAAGAAAAAATTACACCAAGTGCACTTTCAGGCAGAATTCAATTCATGCTTGTTGCAATAATTTTATTATCTCTGATCTCGTTTGGGGGGGGGACATTTTATGTAGTAAAAAAACAATTTGATGAAAAGAACCGTTCTAATCTCGAACAGCTTTCTAAATTATTCGTTGCTGATTTACAGAATTCTTTCGCCGATAATGATCAACTGAAAAATAATCAAAAAGAGTATTCTTCATATTTATTGAAAAAAACAGCTAGGACGTTTCAGGGTGATGTTTCGGTTTTTGATCTTAACGGTAATCTGTTCGCTTCATCACAACCCAGGTTATTTGACGATGGATTGATTTCGAAAAAAATGAATCCATTTGCATTGCAAAAATTAAAAACAGATGACAACAACCTCACTGTGTTGAAAGAATTCATAGGGAATTTAGAGTTTTACTCTTCATTCCAACCCTTATTAAACAAACATGGTAAAAAAATAGGTTACATAAATCTTCCTTATTTTTCCAAACAAGACGATCTTGAGAAAGAAATTACAATTTACATTTCTGCACTTACAAACATTTATGTATTCCTGTTTGTTTTATCTGTTTTAATCGCGCTTTTCTTCTCAAGAATTCTCACAAATCCTTTAAGGATTTTGCAACAAAGATTCAGTGCAATGAGGCTTGGCGGAAAGAACGAATTGATTGAATGGAAAGAAAATGATGAAATCGGAAGCTTGGTACTTGAATATAATAAAATGGTTTCCGAATTGGAATCAAGTGCAAGAAAACTTGCGCAAAGCGAGAGGGAATCTGCATGGCGAGAAATGGCAAAGCAGGTAGCGCACGAAATTAAAAACCCGCTAACTCCAATGAAGCTCAATATTCAGCACCTACAAAGAACAATTGATGATCTGGAAACTCTAGAGTTAAAGCAAAGAGTGAAAAAACTATCCGGAATGTTGATTGAACAAATCGATACACTGTCATCAATTGCATCTGCTTTTTCAAATTTCGCTAAAATGCCGGGTGCTACATTGGAAAACGTAGACTTGATTCCTATTGCAAGTGAAGCGGTACAATTGTTTTCTAAATCGACAAACGTTACTGTTCGCCTAAATAAAAATAATTTAGAAACGGCGGTAGTACTTGCAGACAGGGAACAATGCCTTAGGGTTTTTACCAACTTAATTAAAAATGCAATACAAGCCATTCCTGAGAATAGAGCCGGTAAGGTTGAGGTTTCAATCATTAAAGTGTCAGGTAAGATTTTAATTCAAATTCAGGACAATGGCTCAGGAATTAATGAGGAAATTTCAGACAAAATTTTTCAGCCGAATTTTTCAACCAAATCTGATGGAATGGGCCTTGGCTTAGCGATGACAAAAAGTATTATAGAATCGTATGGCGGAAGTATTTCATTTGTTACACACCTAAAAGAAGGAACTACTTTCAGTGTTGAACTGAATGAAGTTTAATCTCTGTACATCACTTCTTTTACAGCCTTAATGGTTCGCGCTATATTAGGTAATGAAGCATCAATTAAAGTTGGCGCATAAGGAAGAGGGACATCTGCGCTGGTTACACGTTTTACGGGAGCATCTAAATAATCAAACGCGTTACGTTGAACCATATATGCAATTTCTGACGAGATGGAAGCCAAAGGCCATGCTTCTTCAACTATTACAAGTCTGTTGGTTTTCTTTACAGAATTGATAACGGTTTCATAATCAATCGGGCGGACAGTTCTCAAATCAATTATTTCAGCTGAAATATTTTCCTTTTCAAGTTCTTTGGCCGCCGCAAGAGCAACTTTGATGATTTTTCCGAAGGAAACTATTGTAACATCTGAACCTTCGCGCTTTATGTCTGCAACTCCAATTGGTAGAATGTATTCACCTTCAGGAATTTCTCCCTTATCTCCATACATCTGCTCACTTTCCATGAAAATAACAGGATCGTCATCGCGAATTGAAGATTTAAGTAATCCTTTGGCATCATAAGGTGTAGATGGCACAACCACTTTCAAGCCCGGACAGTTTGCAAACCAGTTTTCAAATGCCTGAGAATGCTGAGAGCTCAACATACCTGCTGATGCGGTAGGACCTCTGAAAACAATAGGAACGGTGTATTGACCTCCGCTCATGCTCATCATTTTTGCGGCAGAATTAATAACCTGATCTATAGCTACAAGAGAAAAATTGAAAGTCATAAACTCAACAATAGGACGAAGACCATTCATAGCCGAACCTACACCGATTCCTGCGAATCCTAGTTCAGCAATAGGAGTATCTATAACTCTTTTAGGACCAAATTCGGCGAGCATACCTTTACTAACCTTATAAGCTCCGTTGTATTCCGCAACTTCTTCGCCCATTAGGTAAACACGTTCATCACGGCGCATTTCCTCGCTCATGGCTTCTCTGAGGGCTTCTCT